>CACXUA010000001.1 GCA_902770725.1 uncultured Bacteroidales bacterium
GTGGCTGCCGGATACTGACTGAATGGCTCGTAGAAACGGTTGGCAAATTCCTCGATGATGCCCATCAGGGTCTTGTCCGAACAATAGCTGAGGAGCTTCTTTATCGTGTCGTCCCACACATCACGACGAATGGGTCTGGGCAACAAGTTGTAGAGCGGATGGTCGAACAACGGCTCTCCGCCGCACTTCAGGTCGCGGAAGTCGCACGACTTCTTGCCGTCGTTGTCCTTCATATTATAGAAGAAGACGAGTTGTCCGACCTGCGGCTCTGCCGTCGGCTGCATGTCCCAAACTGCCACATTGATGGTCTCGAGGAGGTTTGCCACCTTCAGCGAAGCATAAGGCGACCCAGTCTTCGTGGTGCCATTACTGCGACTAATGACGAGGTATTCTGTGTTGTTCATATCCTTTTTTATATCTAATTCTTTCGCAAAGATATAAAAAGATTAGGGATTAGGGATTAGAGATTAGAGATTTTTTGTAATTTTGCGAAGAAAAGCAAGAAAAAAGAAAATGGCTGACGACAATTTCTACATGAAGCAGGCTTTGGCCGAGGCTAATGCGGCCTACAAGCAGGGTGAAATTCCGATTGGGGCAGTTGTGGTGTGCAGGGACAAGATTATCGCAAAAAGCCACAACCTGACTGAACTTCTGCACGATGTAACCGCTCATGCTGAGATGCAGGCCATTACATCGGCTGCTGAGCATCTTGGCGGCAAGTACTTGAACGACTGCACGCTTTATGTCACTGTTGAGCCTTGCGTAATGTGTGCAGGAGCCCTTGGTTGGTCACAAATCAGCCGAATCGTTTATGGAGCACCCGATGAAAAGCGCGGTTTTCAACGTTTTGCGCCTCAAGCCCTGCACCCTCGAACAGAGGTTACAAGCGGCGTGATGGCTGACGAATGCATCGAACTGATGCAACGCTTCTTCAAGGAAAAGCGATAATCATAAGTGTTATCGGCAAGTTCTTCCCCTCGTTTTTACCCAAAATGCACTGTTTTTTGCCGATACCGGCAAGAAAAGGAACAAAAAAGGCGGCAGATGAGAGTCTGCCGCCTTAACTGATTTTGGAAATTATTGCTTTCGCACAGGACGGATAGAAGAACCAAACATACGTTTGTCGCTTTGAACAGATATGCTGCCTAACTTAAAGTATATGTATTGGGCATAATAGTTTCTGCTTTTATCGGGCGTACGCGACCAGTAGAAGCCTTCTGAACCGGCTCTATCAATACTATTATCTTTTCCATAGCCTGCAGCAGGAAGGAAAATAGATTTGCCGTTGCTCTTACTAGTAATCATTATTCCGTATGTTTTAGGAGTTATCGTAGTGTATAATCCGCCCGTTAGTTCCATCAACTGTGCAATGCTTGGTGTTTGCCATTTATCGCCCCATTTGACTGTTGCTGCATCGTGCTCTGGCTTTAACTCCGTCTGAAGATCATTATAAAAGTTATAACTAACATCCGAATATTCAAAAACATTCGGTTCTGTCACGCTCCAAGCAAAATAATCACCATAATCCTCTGGCTTACTGGCACCTACATTGCAAGTCGCCCAAAGCGTACCGCTTGGCAATTTGAGGTCAACCCAGGCATGGCCATTGGTAATTCCATCACTTGCAGGCCTATTTTCTTCTGCATCATCCTTTGAACAACTGCAGGTGGCACTAATGCAAACTGTTGCAAAAAACAGAACTGCTAAATTCTTTTTTTTCATAAATATATAATTGAAATTATTATTACTATTTTATTTACTTTATCAAGACCTTCTTCTTTGTTCCGTCCTTAAACTGGATAATGTTGATGCCCTTTTGAGGTTTGTTGACAACCTGACCAGATAGATTGTAGCTGTTTTCACTAGTACTATGGTTAGCATTGAGGTCGCTGATACCTGTTGGCGACTCTATCCAGAACTTCCGCCATATCTCGTGAGTTTTATATTTATCAACAGCATCATCTGGCACAACAAGCATAACTTTTGCCACATTTATGTACCCAAATGTATTATCAAATACGAATGGCGTTTCCTCTGCATAACAATATATTTCTTTCAGTTTATTGCAACCTGAGAAAACATAACGCCCTATGTTTCTCACACCATTACCGATAATGACAGAGATTATATTGCTACAATTATAGAAAGCTGAGTTGTCAATGTCTGTGACACTGTTAGGAATGGAAATAGATGTTAAAGAAAGGCAATCTTGGAAAATATTAGAGCCCAAATTCGTTACCCCGTTGGGGATAGTAACAGCAGTGAGACTTCTGCAGCCCATGAAGGTGGCGTAGCCAATTTCCTTCACGCTACTTGGAATGGTGATGGATGTTAGGTCGCTGCACCCATAAAAAGCATATACGCCAATACTTTTCACGCTGTTTGGTATGATAATGGAAGTCAACAAACTGCATCCCTCAAAGGCGTTACCAGAGACAAAAGTCAGTCCTGTAAAATATTGTAATTCATTGAATGATCTTATTTGTTTATTCTGACTAAAAATCTTGTTGCCTATATCCGTTACGGCTGCCGCTTCTTCTTTGCTCAGTTCACCATCACCGTTTGTGTCCCAATGAGCCACGCATATAGCCTTGACAGCGGCATCAGCAAAGATGATGTTAGAGTCACCCCCTTCATTGCCATTGCCATTTCCATCATCTCCACCACCACTATCACTACCAGGAACTAAAAACTGAAATTCTGAAAGTTGGAAGATGTTACCATCAACTAACGAGGTTATCTCGAAGCGATAATAGCGGTACTCTTTGTCAACACTTATAGCAAACGTTTTAGATGCCAAATTTTCGCTTGGCATTTCTCCATTGACGACAGTTGCTAATGTTGACCAGCTGTCGTTTGGGTTGTTCTTCCCCTTAATAACCCAACTCTTAGGGTTGCGGCCAGGTCCTGCCTCTGTGTCGTTCCCTGTGGTGAGCACATAGCCAGTAGGTTTGATAGCTTGTGTTGCATCAAATTCAACATAGATGGTAGAAGTAACATTTGTCACGCACCATTTTGTATTGATGTTATTGTCAAAAAGATTTGGGTAGTCTTCATTGGGTACAGTACCTGTGGTACCAGCAGTAGCTATTATTTGCGCATTGTCAAAGTTGGAATTTGAGTTATCTCCACCACTGCCACTATCTCCACCACTGCCACTATCTCCACCACTGCCATCTAAAGCCTTTATTGTCCCAAATCCGCTCCAAGGTGAAGTCGTTCTGTATGAATCCACAGAAGCAGCAGGCACATGAAGTGTCGCATATTCAATGTATGAGCCTTCAAATGCATCACTATTTGTGTTGGGAACCGTTTCTGCATAGCATTTAACATCCGACAATTCTGAGCAGGAAGAAAAGGCAAGGTGCTCGATGTCTGTCACGCTATTGGGAATAGTGATGGCAGTCAGGTTATTACAACAAGAAAAGGCATGGCTACTAATTCTAGACACGCCACTAGGAATGACAAGATCTGTAATTTCTGTAGACTCATTGCTGTAAAGATGTTTACACCATGCAGCTATATCTGGCACAATAACCTTTTCCAGACCGGTGCAACTAGAGAAGGCATATTCGCCGATGGTTGTCACGCTGTTGCCAATGGTAAGTGAGGTCAGACCGGTGCAGCCAGAGAAGGCATAACTGCCAATACTGGTCACACTATTTGGGATAGTGATGGAGGTCAGGCCGCTGCAGCTAGAGAAGGCACTACTGCCAATACTGGTCACACTATTGTCGAAGGTGACAGATTTCAGATTATTGTAACTTATAAAAGCATCATCGCCAATACTCGTTATTCCATCGGAGATAACTAAGTCCCTTATTGCTTCACCATTTAAAAATAATAAACAGGAATTGGAACTACAGAACAAAGGATTAGCCCAGCTGTTAGAAAATGAAATATTACACCATGCCCTCATATCTGAAATTTTAATGGAGATTACTCTGCCGCAACCTTCAAAGGCTGCCGCACCGATTTTTGTCACACTATTAGGCATATCGATGTATAATAAATTATTGCAATTCAAAAAAGCAAGTTTGCCTATACTTGTTACACTGTTGGGGATGGTGATGGAGGTCAGGCTGCTACATTTATAGAAGGCATTGTCGCTGATTCCTGTCACTTTATATGTTGCACCTTCGTATGTAATTGAAGCGGGAATATTGACTACACCAGAATAAGGGTAAGAACCACTGGTTACTTCTGCAATGTTAGCTTTTTTGATTAAGTTATAAAAAATACCACCTATGTTGGCATCATAAGCCGATGCCACATTAGCAGCCATACTCATCAGTATGGTTAATGTAATTTTCAATAATAGATGTTTCATAATGTCTCTCCTGCAATGAGTTTGTTAATAATGGTGAGAATGAATTTTGCATTTGTATCGACAGAGAGGTGAAAGAGGTCTTCTCCTGCATTTGTATACATGAATAACAAGGATATACGTATAAATTTGTAGCCGAACTGTTTTGCAAGTTCTTCTGCATCTTCGACGGTCTTCCCATAAGAACGAGATGCTGCGACTACAATTTCGCAACCTTCTTTCAACAGTCTTTCAAGACTCTCTTTTTGTAAAGAGCCTGGATCACCTGTGCTCATACAACCTATTATGTGGTTGTGATACCTGATACTGTCTTCAACTTCAGAGTTATCATCTCTTTTTTTACCACCAAGTAGTTCATACAACTTACAGATAGTTGTTGTCTTTCCTGTATCAGCAGGAGCAGACAAACAAATAATAGTTTTAACCATACCGGCAATTTTTTTCTAACCTTGGTCACTCCCTGACCAAAGAAGATAACAACCAGTTTATGTTTGGAAATGAAAAAGGCGTGGGAGTTGTTTCTCCGTGCCTATCCCTAAGTTCAGGCCTTCGCATTGCCCCTAAGCAAGGATAAGCAACACAAGCCAGCCCACGCCGAGTGATATTATAGAAGGATATAATACACCCACGCAGACGCTTTGTTGCATTACCGCTGTGCTTAGAATCAAAGTTGCGAAGTTTGAACCTACAGACAGTAACGTATGAAAACGTCCTTTCCCCTTTGGCTGTCCTTACAAATGGTTTGCTCAGCCGCAGGATTCCATTAAGATTTGACCCACCAGCCCTAAAAGAGCCATTCGGTCGTTGCAAAGTTATGAAAAATATTTATACAACAATAACAAATGAAAGAAAAAATGTTGCAAATCAAATCAAAAACACTCTGCATTCTACACCATCACCTTTTAAGTCATTATGTGACAATTGGATACATGGGTGTAGAGTGATGAAGAGACTCTACACCTCGTTACTTAATAATATTCAATAGGCTAAAGCTGTTCGATGTAGAGTGTTTTCGCAAAATAATTTTATTAAAATTTACCTACATGCCTACATAAATATGGGTTAAGTTCAAGTGGTTCAATAGTTTAAGAAAAATCAAGCCTACATAAAACCTACATAAAGCCTACATAGAACCTACATAAAGCCTTCATAGGGTTTCACTCGCAAACGTCACATTGGATAATTGCAAACGTCGCACTATACATTGGCAAACGTGGCACGTTAAGTTGCTCAACTTAACACGTTAACTTTGTCAACTTAACACGTTACGTTTGGCTTTTAACCACGTTAAGTTTGGAGACGACACACTTAGAGGGAGTCACTTCAGCAGTGCCAAATAGGTCTCGATTGCGTGCTCGATTTCGCAAAAATCCACGAATTCATCGGCAGAATGACTGCGGCTGCTCTCGCCAGGACCAAGCTTGAGGCTGGGGAAGGGCATGAGGGCTTGGTCGCTCAATGTGGGCGAACCGAATGGCTTGCCTCCCAACTCGACTATCTTTTGTACGAGTGGATGGTTTTCGTCGATGCTTGAGGAACCCAACCTGAAACTGCGAGCCTTGACCTCCGACTTAACATTTTTGCCGATTTCATCGAATAATTCGCGGTTCGTATAACACTCATTCGAGCGGACATCCACAGTAAAAGTGCAGGTGTCGGGCACGACATTATGCTGCGTTCCTGCATTCACAATGGTGACAGTCATTTTGACCGGGCCAAGCAAGGGCGAGACTTTCTCGAACTTGTAATCGCGGAACCATTCGATATCCTCGAGCGCCTTGTAGATGGCATTGTCGCCTTCATTGCGGGCAGCGTGTCCTGCCTTGCCGTGAGCCGTTACATCGAGCACCATCAAGCCCTTTTCGGCGATGGCTGGCTGCATGCCTGTCGGCTCTCCGACCAGTGCGACGTCGATCTTCGGAAGCAGCGGCAGAACACTTTCTATGCCGCCTTTTCCGCTCACTTCCTCTTCCGCACTCGCCAAGAAGACGAGGTTGTAGAGCCCCCTCCCTGCTCCCCCTTTGGGGGAGGGCTTTGCCAATTCGGCGAAGACATGAAGCAAAGAGACCAGACTGGCACCATCGTCGTTTGCACCAAGTCCGTAGATTCGGCTGCCCTCTCGCGTCGCTTTGAAGGGGTCGCGCTGCCATCCAGCCACAGGTTTCACGGTGTCGATGTGGGCATTAAGCAGCAAAGTCTGCTTTTCTGGGTCGAAGTTGGGTTGCATCGACCAAAGGTTATTTCCCATTCGCTTCACCTCGAGCCCGAGTTCATCCTGCATATAGTCCTGCAGGAGGTCGGCAGCAGCCTGCTCTTCCCTGCTGATGCGTGGCACTTCGATGAGTCTGCACAGCAACTCCACCGCCCGCTCATTGAGCATTGAACATTGAACATTGACCATGATACAATACCATTTTACGGCGCAAAGTTACGAAAAATAATAAAATTATGAACTATGAATTATGAATTATGAATTAAAAGTCGTATCTTTGTGCTATCAAAGCACAATATGACCATGCAGAACCCCAGTCCACTACCTTCGCTTATCCAGAGTCAAGCTGCCGTTTATGGCAAGCGAGCCGCCATGCTTTATCGCGACGATGAACTGCAGAAGTGGAAGGAGATTTCGTGGGAAGACTATGCCCGGACCGTGAGTCGCGTATCGGCTTCGCTGCTCGAACTGGGTGTCGGGGTGCAGGAAAACATCGCCGTCTTCTCGCAAAACATGCCCGAATGCATGTTCGTGGACTTCGGTGCGTATGGCATCAGAGCCGTCACCATCCCGTTCTATGCTACAGCAAGCGAGACCCAAGTGAAGTACATGGTGAGCGACGCCAAGATTCGCTACATCTTTGTAGGCGAGCAATACCAGTACGACACAGCCTACCGCATACTCAAGATAGAGCAATCCATGCGGAAGCTCATCATCTTCGACCCTGCCGTAGAGAAAGACCCGCAAGACAACGTGAGCCTTTATTTCGATGAGTTTCTGGCGCTTTCCGATGGAAAGGACCATAGCGAAGAGATAAGTAAACTCACGTCCGAAGTGCAGGAAGACGACTTGGCCAACATCCTCTATACCAGCGGAACGACGGGCATCAGCAAGGGTGTCATGCTGACGCACAAGATGTATAATGCCGCTTTCCGAGGTCACGTAGGTGCCCTGCCGCTTTCCGACAAGGACCTCGTGATGAACTTCCTGCCCTTCACGCATGTCTTCGAGCGTGGCTGGTCGTATCTCTGCATCAAGACGGGCTGCACGCTGGCTGTCAACCGTCGTCCTGCCGACATCTTGCAGAGCCTTCGCGAAGTGCATCCGACGTGTATGTGTGCTGTGCCGAGGTTCTGGGAGAAGGTGTATAGCGGCGTACAAGAGAAGATGAACTCGTCCTCGCCCATACAGCGCAGGATGCTCGAAGACGCGCTTCGCATCGGCAAGGCCTACAATGTCGATTACAAGATGCGAGGCCTCGTGCCACCTCTTGCCCTGAAGATGCGCTATCTCTTCTATGAGAAGACCGTCATCGCTCTGCTCTTGAAGACGTTGGGACTGGAGCGAGGCAACTTCTTCCCCACTGCCGGAGCTGCCATTCCGCCTATCATCGAGGAGTTTGTTCGCTCGGCAGGCATTCTGATGATTACGGGCTATGGACTCACCGAGAGCACTGCCACCGTGTCTTGCGACCGCTGGAATAAGCCCATTTCGCTCGGTTCCATCGGTCGTCCGCTTGATGGTGTGCAGGTGAAGTTCGGGGAGAACGACGAGATTCTCCTCAAAGGCGATACCATCACGAAAGGTTACTACCGCAAAGCCGAGATAACAGCTATGGCGATAGACAAGGAGGGCTGGTTCCATACAGGCGATGCCGGCTACATGAAGAACGGCGAACTCTTCATGACGGAGCGCATCAAGGACCTTTTCAAGACGAGCAACGGCAAGTACATCGCCCCGCAAATGCTCGAATCGAAGTTCTGCGTGGACCGCTACATCGACCAGATTGTCATCATAGCCGACCAACATAAATTCGTTTCGGCTCTTGTCATTCCCGAGTACAAACTGCTCGAGGACTTGGCAAAGAAGCGGGGAATCGACTTCAGCAGTCGTGCCGAACTCTGTGCCAACCCACAGATAGTGCAGTTCGTCATGGACCGTATCGAGACGATACAGCAGGACTTGGCTTCCTACGAGCAAGTGAAGCGCATCACACTCTTGCCGGAACCCTTCAGCATGGAACGCGGCGAACTCACCAACACGCTCAAAGTGAAGCGCCCAGTCCTCAATGAACTTTACAAAGAACAAATAGATAAGATGTACGAAGAATAATGATAACCCAAGACCAACTAAAGGAAGTAAAAGACCGCACCGAGCAGCTCAACCGCTACCTCGACATCGACGGCAAGAAGATACAGTACGAAGAAGAACAACTTCGCACGCAAGCCCCAGGTTTCTGGGACGACCAGAAGCGTGCCGAGGCTCAGATGAAGCTCGTCAAAGGGCTGGAGAAATGGCTCAAGGGCTATGCCGAAGTCAAGACGCTTTGCGACGAACTCGACACGGCTTTCGAGTTCTACAAGGAGGAACTCGTCACCGAGGAAGAGGTGGATGCTCTCTATGACAAAGCCATCACCGCTATTGAAGAGCTCGAACTCAAGAACATGTTGCGGCGCGAGGAAGACTCGATGGACGCTGTCCTCAAGATAAACTCTGGTGCTGGCGGCACCGAGGCTCAGGACTGGGCACAGATGCTCATGCGAATGTACATGCGCTATGCCGAGACGCACGGCTACAAGTGCGTTGTCAGCAACTTGCTCGACGGCGATGATGCCGGCATTAAGTCCTGCACGCTCGAGATTCAAGGCGAGTATGCTTACGGTTACCTCAAGAGCGAGAACGGCGTGCATCGTCTGGTTCGCGTCTCTCCGTACAATGCTCAGGGCAAGCGCATGACGAGCTTCGCCTCGGTCTTCGTCACCCCGCTCGTCGATGATACCATCGAGGTGAACATCGAGCAGGCCCGCATCTCCTGGGATACTTTCCGCAGTTCGGGTGCTGGAGGTCAGAACGTCAACAAGGTGGAGTCTGGTGTCCGCTTGCGTTATCAGTACAAAGACCCCTATACGGGCGAGGAAGAGGAAATTCTCATCGAGAATACTGAGACGCGCGACCAGCCCAAGAACAAAGAGAATGCCCTCCGTTTGCTGCGCTCCATGCTCTACGACAAGGAGTTGAAACATCGTATGGCTGAGCAGGCAAAGGTCGAGGCGGGCAAGAAGAAGATTGAATGGGGCAGCCAGATTCGCAGCTATGTCTTCGACGACCGCCGCGTCAAGGACCACCGCACAAACTATCAGACCAGCGATGTTGGAGGTGTCATGGACGGCAAGATAGATGCCTTCATCAAGGCCTACCTCATGGAATTCGGCGCAGAGTAAAACACACTCCAAGCCACCCAACCCCATTAAACCCATAAACCCCATAAACCCTATTAGTCCCATTATCCCATGCCCCTCCTCGAAATCGAACGCAAATTTATCGTTGTTGGCGAATTCAAAAGCCAAGCAATCAGTTCCACTCACATTGCTCAGGGTTACATAGCAAGCGGCAATGGCCGTACTGTCCGCGTTCGCATTCGTGGCGACAAGGGCTATCTCACTATCAAGGGCCCAAGCGACAAGGCTGGCTTGGCGCGTTTCGAGTGGGAGAAGGAGATTCCTTTGGCAGAAGCAGAAGCGCTGATGAAGATTTGCGAACCAGGTATCATAGAGAAAACACGTTGGCTGGTACCTGCTGAAGACGGCAAACACACTTGGGAAGTCGATGTCTTCGAGGGCGACAATGCAGGCTTGATTATGGCAGAAATTGAGTTGGAAAGCGAGGCTGATCAATTCAAAAAGCCTGATTTCATCGGTCCAGAAGTGACTGGCGACCGCCGTTTCTATAACTCACACATGCGTCGCTACCCCTACAAAATGTGGGGAAAAAACTCTTAAACCAAGTCAAAATAGACGAGGCGTCAATAAGTGCTCCCCAACGACCCACGTTAAGTTGTCCAACATCACACGTTATCTTTGCAAACTTCACGTGTTAACTTTGCGAACTTCACGTGTTAACTTTGCGAACTTCACTGCAGGACTTTTTAATGGCTTAGTGGCAACTGGTGTGAATTCTTTACCTCACCTAGTACAAAGAACGAGTTGAGCGAACCGATGCAGTCAAGGTCGCCGAGTATCCTGAGCACAAATTCCTGGTAAGCCTTCATGTCTGAGACATAGATTTTAAGCATGAAGTCGTAGTCACCGCTGATGTTGTAGCACTCGACTATCTCGGGAATTTGCTGCACGGCCTCCATGATGCGGTGCGCGTTCTCGTGGGAATGTTGTTTCATCCTAAGATAGCAGAATGCGATGAAGCCTCGGTTTATCTTCTCCGCATCCAGCACAGCCATGTATTTTTTGATGTAACCCTCGCGTTCAAGACGCTTCACACGTTCAAATGTGGGAGTGGGAGAGAGGTGAATCTTCGCTGCTAACTCCTTGTTAGTCAGCCTGGAATCGTCCTGCAGAAGGCTTAGAATCCGCAGGTCTGTTTCGTCAAGAATGTTCGTCATTTGAGTTAAAGAATCTTTTACCTGCAGAAGGGGCATTTCTTATCCTTTGTCAGGTGCTTTTATCTGTTATGCGGTGCAAAGTTAGTAATAATTTCTAAACTTTCAATTCTTCTTGGAAGAAATTTCATCTTGCCGTAACTTTGCACCGTCAAAAGGACAAATAGAACGACAATTCCATACATTATTAAATAGTAAATATCGTTATGAGTACGCAGAAACAACACCTCGAGACCATTGCCCTGCATGCAGGACAAGTCGCTGACCCCACAACAGATTCTTGTGCAGTTCCTATTTATCAGACTGCAAGCTATGTATTTCACAATGCCCAACACGCTGCTGACCGCTTTGGCCTTCGTGATGCGGGAAATATTTATGGACGCCTGACGAACTCCACTCAAGGCGTGCTGGAGGAAAGAATTGCAGCCCTCGAAGGTGGTGTGGCAGCTCTCGCAGTTGCTTCTGGTGCTGCTGCCATCACTTATTCCTTACAGAATATTCTTCAAGCAGGCGACCATGTCGTGGCAGCCGACAACCTGTACGGAGGCTCTTACAACCTCATCACACACACCCTCGCTGCTTCAAAAATAGCCCATTCCATCGTAAAAATCAATAATCTTGCTGCCTTAGAAGCCGCCATTCAACCCAACACAAAAGTCATCTACGCTGAGACTTTGGGTAACCCGAACAGCGATGTGCTGAACATAGAAGGTGTGGCAGAGGTTGCACACAGGCATGGAATCGTCTTCATCGTCGATAACACCTTCGCTCCGCTGTTGATTCGTCCCCTAGAACATGGGGCAGATATTGTCGTACATTCAGCCACGAAGTTTATTGGCGGACACGGAACGACCTTGGGTGGCGTGATTGTTGATGGTGGAAAGTTCGACTGGAAAGCCAATGCCGACCGTTATCCCTCGATAGCAAAGCCTGATGCCAGCTATCATGGTGCAGTCTTTGCCGATGTTGCAGGACCTGCCGCTTTCGTGACTCGCATTCGTGCCGTCATCCTTCGCGACACAGGCGCAGCCATCTCGCCCTTCAATGCCTGGATTCTTTTGCAAGGAGTCGAGTCGTTGCCCCTGCGAATAGAGCGTCACACAGAGAATGCCTTGAAGGTGGTCGATTACCTTTCGAAGCATCCTTTGGTAGCGAAAGTGAATCATCCGGCACTTGCTTCTCATCCAGATAATGCGCTCTATAAGAGATACTTCCCTAAAGGCGGAGCCAGCATCTTTACTTTCGAGATAAAAGGTGGACAGGAAGCGGCCTGGAAGTTTATCGATGCTCTGCATATCTTCACCTTGCTTGCCAACGTTGCTGACGTGAAGAGTCTTGTCATCCATCCAGCGACGACTACCCACTCGCAACTCTCCGACGAGGAACTTGCCGAGCAGCACATCATGCCCAGCACCATTCGGTTAAGCATCGGTGTAGAGCATATCGACGACATCATAGCGGACCTCGAGCAGGCTTTCAATGCAATAAAATAGGCACTCAATACGTTAATAATAATAGAAAATAGTAAATATTATGGCAATCTACAACTCAATTACTGAACTTATCGGCAAGACGCCGTTGGTTCAACTCAGCACATTTGCAAAGAATCGCGACCTGAAAGCTAACGTCATAGCTAAAGTGGAGTTCTTCAACCCAGGTGGCAGTGTCAAGGACCGTATTGCTCTCAGCATGATACTCGATGCCGAGGAGAAAGGCATCCTCAAGCAAGGTGGCACCATCATCGAGCCGACCAGCGGTAACACGGGTGTTGGACTCTCGCTCGTGGGTGCAGTTCGTGGCTACAAAGTCATCCTGACCATGCCCGAGACGATGAGCATCGAGCGCAGAAAACTGGCTCAGGCTTATGGTACAGAAATAGTTCTCACTCCTGGCAGCGAAGGCATGAAGGGTGCTATCCGCAAGGCAGAAGAACTGCGCGACAGCACACCCGGTGCCGTTATCCTGCAGCAGTTTGAAAACCCGGCAAACCCAGCTATCCATGCCAAGACGACAGGCGAAGAGATTTGGAAAGACACAGAAGGCAAGGTCGATGTCTTTGTGGCTGGCGTAGGTACTGGTGGAACGGTTTCAGGCACAGCCAAGGCTCTCAAGGCTCACAATCCCAATGTCTATGTTGTTGCTGTTGAGCCAGCATCGAGTGCAGTCCTCTCCGGTCAACCTTCTGGTACTCACAAGATTCAGGGCATAGGTGCAGGCTTCGAGCCAAAGAACTTCGACCGTCCTCTCATCGACGAGATTCTGCCCGTCAGCAACGAAGATGCCTTTGCAACGGCTCGTGCAGTTGCCAAGGAAGAAGGCATTTTTGTAGGCATTTCCTCTGGTGCAGCAGCTTATGCCGCCAGCGTAATAGCCCAGCGTCCTGAGTTTGCAGGCAAGAACATCGTCGTTCTTTTGCCAGACACAGGCGAGCGCTATCTCTCTACAGCTTTGCTCGAAGAATAAAGAAAAGCAGTCAATCTCTTTTCTGTTTGCAGATAATTTTGTACTTTTGTCTCTCGAAGGATAATATAATCGAGGGAAACGTATGAAATTATCTGCATCTTTTTTTCTATTTTTCTTTGCTCTGACTGTTTCGGCTCAAGAGTTCCGCGACTTAGGGGCGCGCCTCGGTGCTAAAGCATCCGAGAAGACAACATTCCAGACTGCAGGACCCTGGAAACCAGTCACAGACATTCGCTCCGACCTCGTGATGGTCTATGGAGCCAACGACAATCGCCGCATGACTTTCCGCGAGAGAGTGGAGTCGTGGAGGCAGAGAGGCTACACCACCCACTTCATGACAGGCATTGCCTGGGGCAACTATCAGGACTATTTCACGGGAAAATGGGACGGCAAGTGGCACCTCGACGAAGGGCAAAAGACGATGCAGGGCGACACCATCTGGCACGGCCGCCTCATACCTTATATTATACCGACGAGGAACTACCTCGCTTATTTCAAGGAACGCCACATCAAGCCTGTGATAGACGCCGGCATAGATGCCATTTTCCTCGAGGAGCCGGAGTTCTGGGGGAGGGCAGGGTACAGCGAGGCCTTCCAGCGCGAGTGGCAGGACTACTATGGCTTCCCGTGGCGGCCTCAGCACGAGAGTGCGGAGAATACCTACCTCTCCAACAAACTCAAATACCACCTCTACTATCGTGCTCTCGATGAGGCTTTCGCGTATGCCAAGCAGTATGGGCGCGAGAAGGGGATGAACGTACGCTGTTATGTGCCGACGCATTCCCTGCTCAACTATTCCCAATGGCAGATTGTGTCGCCCGAAGCCTCACTCGCCTCGATGGAGAACTGCGACGGCTACATCGCGCAGGTCTGGACGGGAACCTCCCGCGAGCCGAACTACTTCAACGGCAAAGCAAAGGAGCGCGTCTTCGAGACGGCTTTCCTGGAGTACGGTTGCATGGAGTCCATGACGCGACCGACCGGCCGTAAGATGTTCTTCCTGACCGACCCCATCGAGGACAGGGCAAAGGACTGGGAGGACTACAAACGCAACTATCAGGCCACCTTCACGGCGCAGTTGCTCTATCCTCAGATTGCCGATTACGAGGTGATGCCTTGGCCCGACCGCATCTATGAGAGACTCTACAAAGTGAGCGCAAATAGCGATGAAAAGGCACATATCCCGCGTTTCTACTCTACACAGATGCAGGTGATGGTCAACACCCTCAACTTCATGCCGCTCTCCGAGAATCGGGTCAGCGGGTCGCAAGGCATCTCCGTGCTGATGGCGAACTCCCTGATGTTCCAGCGCTCGCCAAGACCGGTGGAGGGTTACGACGACCCGCAGCTCTCCAACTTCTACGGCGAGGCGCTTCCCCTCTTGAAACGAGGCGTGCCCGTCAGCATCACACACATAGAGAACGTGGGTTATGCCGAGACGTGGAAGGATGTGCAGGTGCTTTTGATGTCCTACAGCAACATGAAACCTCTCTCGCCCGAAGCCCACATACATTTGGCAGAATGGGTAAAAAAAGGCGGTTTCATCGTATATTCTGGGCGTGACGATGACCCTTATCAGGGTGTGCAGGAGTGGTGGAATCAGGGCGAGATGCACTATGCCGCTCCCTCCGAACATCTCTTCTCCTTGATGGGCATTCCCGAAAAGGCAGCCGAGGGCGAATATAAATATGGTAAGGGCAAGGTCTATGTGCTCAGGCACGACCCCAAGGAATACGTGCTCAAGAAGGGTGGCGACAAAAAGTTTGTGGAGGTCGTCGAGAAGGCATACGGCAAGCTGGAGCAGAAGAACTCTTTCTACCTGGAGCGCGGCCCATATACCCTTGTCGCTGTGCTCGACGAGAATGTCGTGAGTGACGCTCCATTTACCAAAAAGGGCCATTTCATCGACCTTTTCTCGCCTGAGCTTACCTATTTTTCAGAGATAAGTATCCTGCCCGGGCAGCAAGGTTTCTTCTTCGACTTAACCAAAATCGACAAGAAACGTCCGCAGGTAATTGCGGCTGCCTCGCGTCAGTATGACGAGCAGACGACCGACGAAGGCTTCCGCTTCATCTGCAAGTCGCCACTCAATACCGCCAACATCGTCTGCCTCTATCTGCCCAAAGACTACAAGTCGGGCCATTTCTCCCTGACTGATGCGGAAGGCAACACGGTCAACCACGAAATGAAAGTCATAACGGCTCCCGCCAACACCTTGGCCGGCCGACTCTTCTGGCTCTCGTTCGAGAACTCTCCAGACGGCATAAACGTTCAAATAAAGAAAAACTGACAACCATGAAACGAATAGTATTTTCATTTCTTCATTTCTTCATTTTTTCATTATTCATCGCTGCCCAGAAGAATGCTCCTGAACCTATCGGACCGTTGCCCTTGCTACAACAGGTTGAGTGGCAGAAGATGGAGACCTATGCCTTCATCCATTATGGCCTGAACACCTTTACCGACAAGGAATGGGGTTATGGCGATGCCGACCCCAAGACGTTCAACCCCTCGCGAATGGACGTAGAGCAATGGGTGCGGACGTTCAAGCAGGCTGGCATGAAGGGCGTCATCATCGTGGCCAAGCATCACGACGGCTTCGCCATGTGGCCTTCGCCCCTAACCGAATACAACATCACGAAGTCTTCCTACGACGGACCGAAGAATAAAGATGGCAAGGTCGATGTGCTGGCCGAACTGCGAAAGGCGTGCGACAAGTACGGACTCAAGATGGGTATCTACCTCTCCCCGTGGGACAGGAATCATGCTGAGTACGGACGGCAGGCTTATGTCGATTACTATCACAAGCAACTTGAGCAGCTGACGACGGAGTACGGGCCCCTCTTCGAGGTGTGGCTCGACGGAGCGAATGGTGGCGACGGCTACTATGGCGGGGCGCGAGAGACGCGCAAGATTGACCGCCGCAACTACTACAACTTCCCCAAGATTCACTCCATCATTCAGAAGAACCAGCCGCAGGCCATCATCTTTAGCGACGGAGGTCCTGGCTGCCGTTGGGTTGGCAACGAGCGAGGCCAAGCGGGGACAACCAACTGGTCCTTCCTTCGAGGGAAAGAAGTCTATCCAGGCTACCCTCGTGGCAAGGAACTGGGCACAGGTCATCCTGATGGAGACACTTGGATAGCAGCAGAGTGTGACGTTTCCATCCGTCCGGGCTGGTTCTATCATCCCGAAGAGGACAGCAAGGTGAAGACGCCCGAACAACTCGTTGACATCTATTACAAGTCTGTCGGAAGGAATGCGACCTTGTTGCTGAACTTCCCTATTGACCGTGAGGGTAGGGTGAATGCAATTGATAGTGCCAACGCAGTTCGCTTCCGTCAGATTATCGACGAGGACTTGAAGACAAACCTTCTCAAGAAAGCCAAAGTCACGGCCAGCTGTGAGCGCGGCAAGAAGTTTAGTGTGAGGAAGTTGAACGATGGCAAGTGGGACACTTACTGGGCAACTCCAGACGGCATAGAGGTGAGTTCCGTTACCTTTTCATTCAGCAAACCTACCAAGGTGAACAGACTCCTTTTGCAAGAGTATATTCCTTTGGGACAGAGGGTGAAATGGTTTGTCGCAGAAGTCCTTGTGGATGGCGAGTGGAAACAGCTAGATGCGGGCGAGGAGACCACCACCATCGGCTACAAACGCATCCTGCGCTTCCCCACCGTCGAGACAACCTCCATCCGCATTACCTTCTTTGAAGGACGAGGTCCTCTCTGCATCAATAACATCGAGGCATATTTTGCGAAGGAAAACTAGGCGTGCCAAGTTGGCTAACTTAACGTGCCAACTTTACAAACTTAACGTGCCAAGTTGGCCAACTTAACGTGTGTCGTTTGCAGACGTAACACGAAATCTTATCGTTTGACTATAAAAACAGACAGATTTATTTTGTACTGTACGTGCTTATTCGTACCTTTGACTTTGTCGAAAGTACTTTCGCTCGGAAATAAAAAGAAAAACTTCTGTTTTCCTTTTGTACTTCGCTCGATTATTTGTACCTTTGCACCCGAAAAACAATTATATCAGGATAAATGAAAAGACAGGTACTCTTATTGATTGTAACTTTTGCCTTCTCCATACATTATGTTCAGGCTCAGTTGCCGACCATCACCTTGAAGACGATGAACGGCGTTGAAGTGCGTACAGACACCCTTTCGAACGAAGGCAAACCCTTCATCATCGACTTTTTCGCTATTTGGTGTAAGCCTTGCAATCGCGAGTTGGACGCTATCAGCGAGGTCTACGAGGAGTGGCAGGAAGAGACTGGCGTAAAGATTTTTGCCGTGAGTATCGATCAGGCACAAAACATCAACAAGGTGAAACCTTTGGTGAGCAATCACGGTTGGGAGTACGAGGTCTTGCTCGATCCGAACAGCGACTTCCTTCGTGCTGTTGGAGGTCAGATGATTCCCTACACACTCATTGTTGATGGGAAGGGCAAAGTCGTGTATAAGCATAGCGGTTATACAGACGGAGCCGAAACGGAACTGATTGAGAAAGTGCGTGAGTTGCTGAAGTGATGAAAAGACTTCTGGCATATCTTTCATTGTGTCTGTGCTTCCTTCCCACAAGTGCTTGGGAGCGGAAGGGCGTGTCTCTTTCTGGCAGCATACAGAGCGATATGCTTGTTCCTCGAAACGATAGCGGAACAGGTGCTGAGAAGACTGGCAGTTTCCTCAACAACACCTATGCCGACCTGTTGATGCAAAGTAAGTATCTCGATGCAGGAGTTCGACTGGAGTTCCTCGAGTATCCTTTGCCAGGCTTTGAGAAAGATTTCGAGGGCTGGGGTGTGCCTCACTTCTGGATGAAGGGTAAGTTTGGCAAGGTGGAACTGACTGCAGGCACTTTTTACGAGCAGTTCGGTTCAGGTTTTATCCTTAGAACTTACGAGGAGCGTTCCCTTGGCATCGACAACTCCCTGCTTGGAGGCCGGGTTGTGGTGAAGCCTTTCACGGGTGTCACATTGAAAGCACTTACAGGTGTCCAGCGCCGTTATTGGGATTGGAACGAGCCGCTCATAAGTGGAGCAGATGCCGAAATCGGTCTCGAAGAGTTCATTCCCTCGTTGAAAAAGAAAGATGTTGGCATCATACTTGGCGGTTCGTGGGTAAACAAGTATGAGAAGGTTGACGAAAAGATTTACGCTTCTCCTATCTATCGCTACCGTTTTCCGAAGTTTGTGAATGCCTGGGATGTAAGGATGAGCTTTAACAAGGGTGCGTGGAACGTGCTGGCAGAGTATGCGCAGAAGAGTGCAGATCCGTCTTTCGCGAATCAATACATCTACAAGAAAGGCTCGGCAGTCATGCTTTCCGGTTCTTATTCCGAGAAAGGACTGAGCATCCTTTTGCAGGCAAAGAGGTCGGAGAACATGTCGTTCAAGAGCACGAGTGAAGTTTCGAAAGCCATCGGAATATCGTCTGCCATCAATCATTTGCCAGCCTTCACACAAGACCAGACCTACGCTTTGGCAGCCCTCTATCCATACGCCACGCAGCTTGCAGAGGGGGAATGGGCTTATCAGGCAGAGGTGGGCTATAACTTCAGGAAGAAGACTTTGCTGGGAGGAAAGTATGGCATGAATGTGAAGGCCAACCTCTCATATGTCCGTGCCATCGACAGGCAGTTCTTCGATACGGATGACCTTGTGCAGAAGACGAATGGCGACACGTCGAAGTTCTTCAAGTGGGGAGACGAAACGTACTACAGAAGCTTCGATCTCACATTGACTCGCAAGCTGTCCAAGGCGTTCAAACTCAGTCTGATGTATGTCAACCAGCAGTACAACAAGACCGTTGTCGAGGGACATGGAGGTACAGTCCATACCAACATCTATATCGCAGATGGCAAGTACCAGTTCTCTCCAAAAGTGACTTTGAGAGGCGAACTGCAGTACTTGACCACCAAACAGGATCAAGGCGATTGGGCATTCGGTTTGCTTGAGCTCTCGTTGGCTCCGCATTGGATGTTCACTGTGAGCGATATGTGGAACTGTGGCGAGACAGACCTGCACTACTATCAGGGACTCGTGACCTACAACATCGGCCAACATCGCATACAAGGCGGTTATGGACGAACTAGAGCAGGCTATAACTGCTCTGGAGGCGTTTGCCGCTATGTGCCAGCCTCTACTGGATGGACACTTTCGTACAACTATAACTTCTGAAAAAAGACAAGAGATGCCAGGACGATATACATATTTAGTTAGTTGCTTCTGCCTGATGCTGGCTGGTTGTGACCATATTTCAGAACCAGACCGACTGATTTATGAGAAGCCTGAGCCAGCCCAACGTGTTGTACTTCTCGAGGACTTCACAGGGCAGAGATGCACGAACTGTCCGAAAGCAACAGAGGTCATCGAGCAATTGCAGGAGACTTATGGCGACGCATTGGTGGCTGTCGGCATTCATGGAGGGCCTCTTGGCTTTGCAGGCAATGCTAGAATCGAAGGGCTTGCCACAGAGACAGGCAACGAATACTACAACCACTGGAACCTCGAATACCAGCCAGTCGGACTGGTCAACAGGCACAATCCTGTCAATTATCCTGAATGGGCTGCTGCTGTAAAAGAGGAGTTGGCCAAACCGGCTCCTTTGCGTTTGAGCGGCACCACTTTCACGGAAGGCAATGTCATCACGATCCGGCTCAATGTTGAAGGTACTGACGGAACCGTTACAGGCAAGTTGCAGGTCTGGCTTCTCGAGGATGGCATCCAGACGCTTCAGCTCATGCCAGACGGCACAGCCAATCAAGAGTATGTCCACAATCATGTGTTCCGTACGGCAGTCAATGGCATTTGGGGTGAAGACTTCAGCATCGGTGAAGGGGAGAAGGTGGAGCGAACATTTACTCAGGCTTTGGAACCGACTTGGAACAGGGATAAACTGAGTGTTGTCGCCTTCGTCTATAACAATAACGGCGTTCAGCAAGCCGTCAGGATAAACTAGAAAATCAAGATGTCTATGAGAAAAATAATTACATTAATCATCACACTCTTGGCAGTCCTCTCCATACAGGCACAGAGTTTTGTGTTCCTGTTTCAGGGAGAAGACCTGGCCGATGGAGAGACCGTCATCATACCTGCCGAAGAAGATTTGTTCGGAGACTTGTCGTGCGAAACCAGCAGTCTGGCAATGAGACTGCTGAGAGGTAATACAGCCTCTGTGACTGCGACCTTGGAGATAACGTACAACACCCTGAACGCAACTACCCTTCAATGGTGTATGGGAGGCAATTGCCAGGTATTCGAGACTTCACTCACCAAGCGTTTTACGATGGGTCTCAGCGAGCAAGTGCAGTTCGATGCAATTGGCATTCAGAGCGAGGGCTACCTCACGGCAAAGCTGAGAGTTACGGTCGGAATTGAGTCGCACCAAGTGAACATCATGTTTGTCAATGGCGACGTAGATGGCATCAAGCCACTTTCCCAAAGAACAAACGAAGCGAGAGCCGTCTATGACCTTCATGGCAGACGTGTGGAGGGTCGTTTGCCAGCAGGCATGTATATCGTGGCAGAAGGGGATAGCATCCGTAAAGAGACAATTAAATGACAATTTTGCATAACTAAACAACAATAACAAGATGGTAAAAAGATTACTTACTTTGACTGCCGTCCTCGTATTGGCGGTAAGTGCACAGGCAGAAATCATCGAACCTGAGGAGAATCAGGTATGGTGGGGTTACTTCAGCGAAAGTGACTTTAGCACAGGTGACAATCTCATCGGCACTGGGTCGGCGATGGCCCTGATGACAGGCATTTACGTTCCTGCTAACCACGATAATCTGCAGGGAGCCACCATCAAGGCTATTCGTGTGTATTTCGATGGAAGTGTCATATCGTCCCTCAGCAATTTGAAGGTATGGATTTCCAAGAAGCTCCCCAGTAATGTGGACGATGCGGACTATGTTCAGAATGTCAAGGCTATCTTAACTGCCGATGCTAACGATGTCATTCTGAATATTCCCTACGAGATAGGCAGCGAGGCTTTCTACGTCGGATACTATGTTAACAGTTCTACGGGCTATTTCGTCAGGTGTGGCGGCACAGATACAGCCAATTCCTTCTGGATTGGTAATCCTGCCTCGAACATGGGTTGGACAGACCTCAACGGCAACGGCTTTGGCAAACTTGCTTTCCAGATTCTTGTTGAGGGAGGCAACTTCAACAATTATGCTGCGACGGCAGCGGATTTCGGACCGAGTTATATGGTTCAGGGAGAGGAATCCACGGTGCCCATCACCATCACCAACATGGGCAAGGAAGCCATCACCTCCATTTCCTACACGATTGCCACTGAAGGTGGTGACGTCACTCCCGAGGAAACGCTTTCTGTAGGAAATCTGGCCTTCAACAGTTCCAAGGTCATCGATGTGCCCTTCCCTGCCGACGAGGAAGCCAGAAAGTACAAGAAGACGTTCACCATAACGAAGGTTAACGGAGAAGAGAATGAGGCGCAGGACAATAGTGCCGAAGGCGAAGTGATCACCCTGACAGAGAGATTCACCTTGAAGCCCGTCATCGAGGAGTTCACCGGCACTTGGTGCGGATGGTGTCCCAGAGGTATGGTCGGAATGGAGAAGATACACGAACTCTATGGCGACCAGGTGGTACAGATTGCTGTGCATTCCGGCAATGGCGACCCCATGGAAATCAGTGCCTACAGTTCTGTCGTCAATGACTACGTAGACGGTTTCCCATCTTCTATGACAAACCGCCTATACTATTCCGATCCGTCATTCTCTAATTTGAAGAGTGTCTTGTCTGCTGTTTTCAAGAGAATAACGCCAGCCTCCATCGAACTGTCTGCCGAATGGAAAACAGCCGAGCAGAAAGCCGTCATCTTCAACACGAAGACCAAATTCGGCTACAGCGACGAGAAGACCAAGTTCGCGATAGGTTTCGTCCTGACAGAAGACGGACTGACGGGAACAACCACCAAATGGGCCCAGACGAACTACTATAGCGGCGTGAGCACCTCCCAGGCCGGTACGGAAATGGCTTGGTGGTGTAAGCAAGGCTCTTCTGTCAAAGGCATCGAATACAACCATGTAGCCGTAGCGGGATGGACCGTTAAGAGCGGCCTGACCAACTCCGTCAATGCAACAATCGATGCGGGAAAAGAGCAAGAGTACACCTATACGGCCACCATCCCCAGCGCCTCGCTGTCTCTCATTCAGGACAAGACGAAGCTGAAAGCCATCGCCCTGCTCATCGACCGCACAGACGGCACAATCGTCAATGCCGCACAGACAACCATTGCAGAAGATGCAACAGCCATCGGCTCCGTATCGTCTCAGGACGAAGTGCCGGCAACCTTCTACTCCATTGATGGTCGCAAGCTCACCAATGCGGAGAAGGGCATCAACATCATCCGCATGACCGACGGCACCGTGAAAAAGGTCTTGGTTAAGTAAGCGCAGAGCCAAACTTGTTTGAGCTATGCCGCACGTGAAAGAGCTCGAACGAAGTTCAAGGTCTTGGTTAAGTAAGCGCAGAGTGGGATTTAGCTTGACCTGATTGTTTCAGTAAGTCAAAGAGATTTGGGATAGGGATGCGCCGCTGCGTGTCCCTATTTCATATATAGTGTGCCGTGATGAGAATCTTAACGTGTTACGCTGGCCATCATAACGTGTGTCGTTTCGCATCGTCACGTGTGTCATCCGGATTGACAATGCAAATTTACGACATTCTAAACTGGCGTTGTCTATCTTTGTCTAACATTGTCTATTATTGTCTATTATTTGTTGTGTAGGTCTTGGAAATGTCAAGATTTTTTTCGTAACTTTGCAGTAAAATAAAAGACCTATGAAAACTGCATACAAATACGAACTGGCCGATGCTGTCGGTGTGAACTACAGGACGTTTCAGCGATGGCTGAGCAGTAATAAAAATAGACTGATGGAACTGGGCGTATCTCCTCGGGGGCAGTTGCTGCCGCCAAGGGTGGTGGAATGGATTTGCCAGCAATATGGAATTGACTACCCTGAAGTAGCGTAAAGCGTATCTGATACGAAAAAAGGGATACGGATATAGGAATTTGAGGTCTATTATTATATAATATAATAATAGAAGTTCATTCCCGAGGGGGTATCATATTTCGCGTAAATGATACATGATACGCTGCTGCCAAAGCGTCTCCCGAACGGCGGTTCAGGAAAATAGTAGCGTAAAGCGTATCTGATACGAACAATGTGTAACCCCCCACTCAGTCAGCAGTTCTCTCCAAGGGACTGCCGCTTTAATTTTCAGCAAATGTATTGCAGTTTCCACAAATAATCGTAACTCCAACACCCCTATCCCCGTTACAGGTCTTTCTGCAGCGGGGATTTTTGTATCTGATCATGCCAAAGGAGGACAAAGGGGGAGCCATTTTGTCCACCCTTGGAGGAAACCAACGGATGGAACGAGAAACACAGTCATTAGTCATTATGGACTTTTCGACTGATACAAGAAAAGCACCCTCCCATTTTGGGAGAGTGCTCTTCTCTTTGCTTGTGCCCGGAACGGGAATCGAACCCGTACGGCCATCACTGGCCAAGGGATTTTAAGTCCCTCGTGTCTACCAATTCCACCATCTGGGCAGCCTTGCGGATGCAATTCGCTAATTGCGGGTGCAAAGGTACAAAAAAGTTTAAAGTTTAAAGTTTAAAGTTTAAAGTTTTTTTCTCTTTTGGGCAAAAATGTATCCAATTCTATGTCAAAATGAAGTAAATGACGGAGGCAGGGATGGTGAGCAGGGCGCTGTCGAAGCGGTCGAGCATGCCACCATGACCGGGCAGGACGTGGCCGCTGTCCTTGATGCCGAGCTGACGCTTGATGAGGCTCTCCACGAGGTCGCCCCAAGTGCCGAAGACTACGACTGTGAGGGCAAAGCCAAGCCAGCGAAGCAGAGACATTGAGGATTGACCATTGACCATTGACCATTGTCCATTGTCCAACCTCCAGATGATGACGGCTGCCAGCAGGGTGAAGAGTCCGCCGCCGATGCTTCCTATCCACGACTTCTTGGGCGAGATGCGGGGGAAGAGTTTGTAGGGGATGTACTTCTGAAGCGTGCATCCGCAGAGGTAGGCGAATGTGTCATTCACCCACAGGAAGATGAACAGGGCAAGTGGATAAATCCAGTTGTAGGCCATGCTGCCTGTCGTCCCGTCATAGACGATGCTGAGCAGGGGCAGCAGGGCAAAGGGTAGGGCAATGTAGAGCTGCGAAGCAAAGCAGAGTGCCCAGTCCTGCAAGGGATTCTTGCTGTGCCTGTAGAGTCCGCTGATGAGGATGTAGAGCATCAGCAGGCCGTAGAGAGCGAACATCTGTGCTGTCTGCGGACTGGCGATGGCGCTGAGCCACACGGCAGCAACAAGCACGACGCCTGCCATTGCGTTGATGGGGCGAGGCATTCGGGCCTCAAGATGTGTGTTCATCAGCGTGCCGAACTCCCACAGCGTGGCTGCCGCTACGACAGCAAAGAAGAAGAAGGCACTGACGGGACTATAGACTGTGCAGCCCACAAGAAGCAGGACATAGATGGCACCAGTCAGGGTGCGGATGATGAGATTCTTCATAATAGACCCCCCATCCCCCTTTAGGGGGAGTTCTTAGGGGCAAAGAGTTAAGGGTTAATACTTGTTTCTTCTTGGTTGGTTTCTTCCTCAGAAGCAGGCTTCGAGTCGAGCAACTCTTCTGTGCGGCTTGCCCAGGGACGGGGACCGAAGATGCGCTCCACGTCTTCTGCAAAGATGACCTCGCGCTCGACGAGCAACTGAGCGAGGGCAGCGTGACCCTCGGCATTCTTGCTGAGGATGTCCTTTGCACGGGCGTATTGTTCGGCTATCATGGCCTTTGTCTCTTCGTCGATGAGCTGTGCCGTCGCCTCGGAATAGGGGCGTTGGAAGCCATACTCCTGATTGTCGTAGTAGCACAGGTTAGGCAGTTTGTCGCTCATGCCCATATAGGTTATCATGCTGTAAGCCTGCTTGGTGACGCGCTCCAGGTCGTTCATGGCGCCGCTACTGATGTGACCGCAGAAGAGTTCCTCCGCAGCACGGCCTCCAAGGGTGGCGCACATCTCGTCGAGCATCTGCTCGCGAGTGGTAATCTGACGCTCCTCAGGGAGATACCAAGCGGCACCGAGGGCACGGCCTCGCGGCACGATGGTGACCTTGACGAGCGGGTTGGCGTATTGCAAGAGCCAGCTGATGGTGGCGTGACCTGCTTCGTGGAGGGCGATGGTACGCTTCTCCTCGGCAGTCATCACCTTGGTCTTCTTTTCCAGTCCGCCGATGATACGGTCCACAGCAGCCAGGAAGTCATCCTTATCGACAGCCTTCTTGCCGTTTCGAGCCGCAATGAGAGCCGCCTCGTTGCAGACGTTGGCGATGTCGGCACCGCTGAAGCCAGGCGTCTGGCGGGCAAGGAAGTCGATGTCGAGGGACTGGTCTGTCTTGATGGGTTTCAGGTGAACCTGGAAGATTTCCTTGCGCTCGTTCACGTCAGGCAGCTCGACATGAATCTGGCGGTCGAAGCGTCCTGCACGCAAGAGAGCCTTGTCCAGGATGTCGGCACGGTTGGTGGCCGCCATGATGATGACGCCGCTGTTGGTTCCGAAGCCGTCCATCTCGGTAAGGAGCTGGTTGAGGGTGCTCTCACGTTCGTCGTTGCCTCCCACTTGCATGTTGCGGCTACGAGCACGACCTACAGCATCAATCTCGTCGATGAAGATGATGCAGGGAGCTTTCTCTTTAGCCTGACGGAAGAGGTCGCGAACACGGCTTGCACCAACGCCCACAAACATCTCGACGAAATCGCTGCCCGACATGCTGAAGAACGGCACGTCGGCTTCACCTGCAACGGCTTTTGCAAGCAAGGTTTTACCTGTTCCGGGAGGGCCAACAAGCAGCGCACCTTTGGGAATCTTGCCGCCCAGTTCCGTGTAGCGTTGCGGGTTCTTGAGGAACTCCACAATCTCCTGCACCTCGAGTTTAGCTCCTTCCTGACCAGCCACGTCGGCAAAGGTCACCTTATTCTCGTCGTTCTTCTCGAAGAGTTTAGCGCGGCTCTTGCCCACGTTGAAGATGCCCATCGGTCCGCCGCCATCGCTTCCTCCACTCATTCTTCGCATCAGGAAAATCCAGAAGAAGACGATGAGGATGAGCGGTCCGAAGCTCCAGAAGAAATGCATGAAGTCGTCTTCTCCCTGACGGTACTCAATCTCGCCCTTGAAGTTCTCGAGGGCCTGCTGTTCGCTGATGAAGTCCTCGAGTTTGTCGGCAGATGGGACTTGCACTACGACATAAGGCCGAGTACCTTGGTTAACCTTCTGTTCCTTGAAGACATCGCGGATGTGAGCAGGCTCGACATACATCTGCAGAGCCCCCTCCTTCTTGTTGACGACGATTCGCGAGGCATAGCCCTGCTCCACATAACTCTTGAACTGGCTGTATGTTGCATTACGCGAGGAGCTGCCCGAAAGCAGGGAACTGTCGCCACTCATGAACAGATAGCCCAAAGTGATGGCTATGATGAGATAAATCCACGTGAGGCTTATCTGTGAGCCAGGCTTCTTGTCCTTCTTATTCTTATTTGTTTTCTTGTTGTCGCTCATAATCAGTCGAGGTTAGGAATGCTTTGAAGGTCGGCATCAGCCCAAAGGTGTTCGATGTCGTAGAACGAGCGAAGTTCAGGCACGAAGATATGCACGATGACGTCGGCAAAGTCCATAGCCACCCAAACAGCATTGTGAAGTCCGCTGACGGCAATGGGCTTGGCAGCAACTTTCTCCCGACAAGTATCTCCGACAGAGTGTGCAAGAGCGGCAACCTGCAATGGCGAACCGCCCGAGCAGATGACGAAGTACTGGCAAACAGCATCGGGTATTCCTGTGAGGTCGGCCACCACGATGTCCCTTCCCTTCTTCTCCTGCAATCCTTCTACTATAGCTTCTACCAACTCGTTCTTCTTTTTCTTCATTCGCAATATATTATAATATGTATAACTTAGAATTGTGTGCAAAGGTACGAATAAGTGAGCGAAAAAACAAAAGGAAACGAAAGTTTTCTTTTTATTTCCGAACGAAAGTACCTTCGACCAGAGGCCAAAGGTACGAATAAGGACGCAAAATGCATAATAAATTAGTTTTTTTGGGCAAATTATTTGGTCAGTTTACAAAAAAGCCATACCTTTGCAGCGCAATTGGGCTATGGTGTAATGGTAACACTGCAGATTCTGGTCCTGCCTTTCCTGGTTCGAGTCCGGGTAGCCCAACGTTGAAAGGTAGAGGCTGTGCTGAGGAAGTGCGGCCTTTTTCAAACATAAAAGAGAAACAAAGCATTTTATAATCACAATGGACGACTATCACGCGGATAATTACAGTTCTTAGTGCTCTGGAGTCTGCATCGCTTTGCACGCTCCAACAGGAGCCAAGGATTTATGTGCAAGTACCCCAAAAAAGCAGAGGAGGAACAAGACGATGCGAACATACTGGAACACTTCGAATGGTCTGCGTACCATTGGAGAATGGCAGCCTGGCTGCTGGGTGCAGGTGACCTGCCCAACAGAGGAAGATGTGAACTTCCTGGAGCAAACGCTCAAGATTCCCGATTACTACATTAGCGATATTGCCGATACGGACGAACGTGCCCGTTACGACATTGACGATGGCTGGGTGCTCATCATCCTTCGTATTCCTTATGTCAAGGAAACGAAGAGCAGGACGCCTTATACTACGATTCCTCTGGGTATTATCATGAAGGGCGATGTTCTCATCACGGTCTGCAACTTCGAGACAAACATGATGATAGACTTTGTCTCCTATCAGCAGAAGCGTGGCTTGGGCTTCGTCGATAGCGTGGATATGATATTCCGTCTGTTCCTCTGTTGTGCCGTATGGTATCTGAAACGCCTGAAGCAAATCAGCACTCGCATAGATAAAGCCAAGCAGAACCTCGACCGCAAGATAAGCAATGCCGACCTTATCGCTTTGAGTCGCTTGCAGGACAGTCTGACCTACTTCGTCACATCCATTCGTGGTAATGAGAATCTGCTTTCGAAACTTAAGTTCAAACTCCCCATCGACGAACTTGATGCAGACATGATAGAGGACGTCGGCATTGAGATGAGTCAGGCTCGCGAGACGACAAACATCTATGCGAACATTCTTGATTCCACGATGGACACCTACGCCAACCTAATCAACAACAACATGAACTCGGTCATGAAGATGCTCACAAGCATCAGCATTATCCTGATGTTCCCGACGCTCATTGCAAGCCTGTTTGGCATGAACCTTATCAATGGTATGGAGACCGCTTCTTGGGGCTTCCCGCTTGCACTTGTTCTCTCGATTGGCGTGACTGTTGCATTCATGTGGTATTTCAAGCGCAAAACGTGGATTTAAGTCACAGTTCATAGTTCATAGTTCATAATTAAGAGTTGAATTTTCAATAAACGTGATAAAAATCGTGCCCTTTCCTTGCAGGTTAGGGCATTTTTTGTTTACTTTGCGACCACTATACCTATTTTTAAATGGTAAATCGTATATAGTTAAATAGTAAATGACATGATGGACTCTTTAGAGACTAATGAGACTACTGCCCTTGAGCAGTCTTCTGAGATTACAAACGAACAACAGGTTGAACAAACGGCTGAAGCAGTTGAACAGGCTGAGCCCGTAGTAGAAACACCAGAACCGGTAGCTGAGGAAACCAAGCCCGAAGTCGAGGAAACAGCGGAGCCTGAGGCCGAGGAGACAACTCCCGAAGTGGAGGTGACCGAAGCCGAGCAGCACATCGCTGAGCAGACCTTCAAGACGAAGGACGAGGTGGTTGCCCGCGTTCAGGAAATTGCCCAGAGTGGCGAAGCTGGCGACCGTGCGGAACTCAATCTCCTGAAACAGCTCTTCTACAAGTTCCACAATGCCGAAGTGCAGGAAGCTTTCAAGGCTTTTGTCGAGGCTGGTGGCGAGGAGGATAAGTTCATGCCGGAGATAGATACTGCCGAGCCAGTCTTCCGTGAAGCTATGCAGGCCATCCGCGAACGCCGTGCCGCTATTCAGGAAACGCTGGAGAAGCAGAAGCAGGACAACCTGAAGCGCAAACTCGAGATACTGGAACGCATCCAGCAACTGGCCTCTACGCCTGAGGAAGCCAACAAGAACTTCGATGAGTTCAAGGCTCTGCAGACGGAGTGGAAAGAGATAAAGGCTGTGCCAGCCGAGCGTGCTACGGAGCTGTGGAAGAACTATCAGCTTTACGTAGAGCAGTACTACGATCTGCTGAAGCTCGGTCATGAGTTGCGCGACTACGACTTCAAGAAGAACCTCGAGACCAAGATGCGTCTCATCCAACAGGCAGAAGCCCTCGCCGAGAATCCCGATGTGCTGCAGGCTTTCAACCAGCTGCAGACACTCCATCAGGAGTGGAAGGAGACGGGTCCCGTTGCAAAGGAAATCCGCGAAGACGTTTGGGCGAAGTTCAAGGAAGCCTCTACCATCATCAATAAGAAACACCAGGCCTACTTCGATGCTATTAAGGCTCGTGAGGAAGAGAACCTGACGAAGAAGACTGCTCTGTGTGAGCAGCTCGAAGCTTTCGATACCGAGGGACTGAAGAACTTTGCCGACTGGGATGGCATTACGCAGAAGATTAAGGAGTTGCAAGCTGAGTGGAAGACCATCGGCTTTGCTCCTCAGAAGATGAACACCGCTATCTTCGAGCGTTTCCGTCAGGGTTGCGATGCCTTCTTCGAGAAGAAGAACGCCTTCTTCAAAGACCTGAAGGAGGAACTCAACACCAATCTGGCGAAGAAGAAGGAACTTGTGGAGAAGGCCGAGGCTCTGATGGAGAGCACCGACTGGCGCTCTACGGGCGACATCCTCATCAACCTGCAGAAGCAGTGGAAAGAGATTGGCACCGTTCCCCGCAAGTATAGTGAAGACCTCTGGAAGCGCTTCACGTCAGCTTGCGACCACTTCTTCGAGGCTCGTCAGGCAGCAACAGCCGACGTTCGCAACGAGGAGAAGGCCAATAAGGAACAGAAGCTCGGCATCATCGACCAACTTAAGCAACTTGCTGAGACTGAGGGAGAAAACGTCATCCAGCAGGTTAAGGAGCTGCAGCAGAAGTGGAGCGAAGTGGGACATGTGCCTTTCCGCGACAAGGAGAAACTCTATAAAGAGTATCGTGAACTCTGCGACAAAATCTACGACGCATACGGCGTCAGCCAGGCAAAGCGCCGCCTGAACAACTTCCGCAAGAATCTGGCAGAAAAGGTGGAGAACGCCGGCAGTTCACTTGACAATGAGCGCCAGAAGATGCAGCGTGCTTACGAGCGCATGCTGGCTGAGATAAAGACCTACGAGAACAACATAGGTTTCCTCAATGCCGGTAGCAAGAAGGGCAATTCCCTCGTCGATGCCATGAACAAGAAGGTAGAGAAGCTCCGCAGCGAACTCGACCTTCTGGCCCAGAAGATAAAGACCGTCGACGAACAGATGAGAGAGGAATAGAAAGTCCTCCACAGGGGAACTTTCGAAACCCTATATCTCTCTTTGCCTCAAGAGTACAGACCTTTTAAATAGGGGCTGAACGGGAATAAAAAATCCTCCCTCGTGGAGTGAAAATTCCTTTATACAAAAAAGAGCAAATTTCCTGCCCGAGGAATCGTCTTCAAAGCAGGGAGTTTGCTCTTTTAGTGTCCTTTATTTCGTATTTTTACAACCCAAAACTCTTATTATATTACGAAAAAGAGAACAAAAGCTTAAAAATAATGACCTAAATAGTGCTTTTTCGAGTATTTATTTGTATCTTTGCAGCCGATTAGTGCGCATTGTGCGCGCACGTATATAAAAGTAAAAGAAGCATGAAGTGCACCGTTGAGGCTGTTCAGACGAAACGTCAGATGAATGACTTTGTGAAGCTTCCCTGGAAGATTTACAAGGGCAACTCATGCTATGTACCCGATATGGAGTCGGACGTCAGAGGCTGGTTCGACCCCAAGCACAACCCAGGACTGCAGCACAGCGAAGTGGCTCCCTTCGTGGCCTACAACGAGAAGGGAGAGCCCGTGGGACGCATCGTCGGCATCATCAACCATAAGGCCAACGAAATCTGGAACGGAAGCTGCGTCCGCTTCGGCTGGATCGAGTTCGTGGACGACACAGAAGTCTCTGCCGCCCTGCTGAAAGCTGTCGAGGATTGGGGTCGCTCGAAAGGCATGGACTCCATACAAGGACCTCTCGGCATCTCGGATTTCGACAAAGAGGGAATGCTCGTCGAGGACTTCGACAAAATGGGTTCAGCCATCACCATCTACAACCCACCATACTATCCCGAGCATATGGCTCAGCACGGCTTTGGCAAGGAAGTGGACTGGGTGCAGGTCAAGATAAACATCCCGGAAGAGGTGCCGGCACGATTCGCCCGTGTGCAGAAGCTCGTCGAGGAGATGTATGGGCTCAAGGTAAAGAAGCTCACGCCCAGAGAAGTCTTCAAGGAAGGCTACGGCCGCAAGATATTCCGCCTGCTCAACGAAGCATACAGTCAGCTCTTCGGCTATACCCCTCACTCCGACGAAGAGGCCGATGCTTTCGTCTCACAGTACATCAAGTACCTCGACTTGAAGATGCTCCCGATGGTGGAGGACGACAAGGGCAACCTCATCGCCTGCAGCATCACGATGCCTAACCTTGCTAAAGCACAGCAGAAGACAAAGGGAAAGTACTTCCCATTTGGCTGGTATCACATGCTCAGCGCCCTCAAGTTCAAGCACGAAGACGAAGCAGAACTGCTTCTCATTGCCGTTCATCCCGAATGGCAAGCACTGGGCATCAACGCCCTCATCTTTGCCGACCTCATCCCACTCTACAACAAAATGGGATACCGCACCGCAGAGACTGGGCCGATGCTCGAAGACAACCTCAAGGTACTCACGCAATGGAAGGCACTCGACCCAATAACCTACAAGCGCCGCCGTTGCTTCAGCAAAGAAATACAGTAAAGGAAAATCGAATAAAAAACATAAAAAAGAATGGCAAATAGAGTAGTAATAACAGGCATGGGCATATGGTCATGCATCGGAACAACCCTCGACGAGGTGCGCGACGCACTCTATCAGGGCAAGAGTGGCATCATCTTCAGCCAGGAACGTAAGGACGCCGGATTCCGTTCGGCACTCGTAGGTAACGTACCCAAAGTTGACCTCAAACCATACGTCCCCCGTAACCTCCGTAACTTCATGCCCGAAGAGGCAACCTACGGATACATCGCAACCAAGCAGGCTCTCGAAAATGCAGGCATCGACGAGGACTATCTCAACACTCATGAAGTGGGCATCATCTACGGCAACGACTCGGTAGCAGAGGCAACAATGCAAAGCCTCGACAAGTTCCGTCAGGCTAATAGCACGGTGGCTTGCGGCAGTGGTGCTATCTTCCAAAGCATGAACTCCAACATCACCATGAACCTGGCTTGCCTCTTCAAACTGCGTGGCATCAACCTCACAGCATCGGCAGCCTGCGCATCAGGCTCGCAAAGCATCGGCCTGGCCGCACTCCTCATCTCGCAAGGCTTGCAGGATTGCGTAGTCTGCGGTGGTGCAGAAGAGAACAACATGTACGGCATCGCATCCTTCGACGGCATACAGGCATTCTCCATCCGTGAGAATGAACCCGAGAAAGCAAGCCGTCCCTTCGATGCAAGCCGCGACGGCCTCGTACCCAGCGGCGGTGGTGCAACAGTCGTTCTGGAAAGTTACGAGCACGCCGTCAAGCGTGGAGCCAACATCATAGCAGAGATAGTAAGCTGGGGCTTCTCAGGCAATGGCGATCACATCTCTACGCCCAACGTCGCAGGCCCAGCACGCTCACTCGAACTCTGCCTCCGCAACGGTGGCATCGACCCCAAGCAAGTGGGTTACATCAATGCACACGCCACCAGCACCGTCATAGGTGACCGTCGCGAGGCTCAGGCTATCGCACAACTCTTCGGCGAGCGCACCGTTCCCGTTACCTCAACAAAGAGTCAGACAGGACACGAGATGTGGATGGCTGGAGCAAGCGAAATCATCTACTCGACCCTGATGATGAAGAATGGCTTCATCGCCGGCAACATCAACTTCGAGAAGCCCGACGAAGAGACAGCATGCATCAACGTCCTGCCCGAAACGAAGGAGACACACTTCGACATGTTCCTCTCCAACAGCTTCGGCTTCGGCGGCACCAACTCCACCATCATCGTGAAGAATGTCTAAGACATATTATCAATTAATGCATTAATCAATAATAACTAAATCAGAACAAAATGACAAGAGAAGAAATCATTGCTGAGATCAATGCCGAATTGGCAGAAGAGTTTGAAATCGACGAGGCTACCATCACTCCCGATGCTCCCATCTATCAGACCCTTGAGCTCGATAGCCTGAGCCTCGTGGATCTCATCGGTATCGTACAGACCAAGTATGGTGTGCTCATCTCTAAGGCTGAGCTTCCCACCATTAAGACATTTGCTCAACTCTACGACTACATCGAGCAACACCAGAAATAGTTAAGAGTTCAAAGTCCATAGTTAATAGTTAGGCTATGCCCTAGCACCCTACAGCTGTGGACTATGGACTATGGACTATGAACTATGAACTATAACGTCCTGATTATCGGCAGCGGACTGGGCGGACTGGAATGTGGCGCACTGCTCGCCAAGCGAGGACTCAAGGTGCTCGTGCTCGAAGGTTCCAACCAACCAGGAGGCTGCATGCAAAGCTTCCGCAGAGGCGGAATGCATTACGATACAGGACTGCACTATGTGGGCGGTCTGGCTCCAGGGCAAACAATGCATCATGCATTCGCAGAGCTCGGACTGCTTGACTTGCCCTGGCAAAGGATGGACGATGCCTTCGACCATGTCATCATCGGCGGTCGGCACTTCGCATTCCATCAAGGCTACGAAGCATTCGTCAAAGGACTGGCAAAAGACTTCCCGCATCAGCGAGAAGCACTCCAAAGCTATGTCCAACGCTTGCAGAACATCACGGCAGACGATATGGACGTCTGTGCTTATGATTACCTCAGGCAGACATTCTCCGATGAACTGCTTGTGAATGTTGTCAGTGCTGCTGCAATGAAGACAGAGCTTCGTCGCGAATCACTTCCCCTCTTCAACTTTGCTCATACCTGCTCCAGCTATATTGAAAGCAGTTGGCGACTGAAAGGAGATGGCAATCTGCTGGTGAACAAACTCATCAGTACTATTGAGGAAGTGGGTGGCGAAGTGAAAACAAACAGCAAGGTGGTTCGCCTCGTCGAAGCGGATGGCCGCATCGCAAGCATCATCTGTGCCGACGGACAAAGCTACGAGGCGGAGTACTTCATCTCCGACATACATCCTGCAGAGCTCTGCCATTTGCTCGAAGGATGTCAGGCTGTTCGGAAAGCCTTCCGCAGACGTATGACATCAGGGGAGAATACCTGTGGTATGTTTACTGCACAGTTCAAGCTAAAGCCAGGTGCACTACGATACTTTGCCCATAACGTCTTCGTCTATGACAAACCTAACGTATGGACGATGACGGAAGACAATGACCCTGTGAAGGGAGTCATGATAAGTGCAAGGGTACCGGAGGACGACTCGGACGAGCTCCGACAGATAGACCTCCTTACGCCCATGCCCTGGCACGAATGCAAACCTTGGATAGAGACTAAGGTTGGTCGTCGCGGCGATGACTATAAAGCATTCTGCCAGAAGAAGACCGAACAGTGCGTTGCACTGGCGGAACAATATATTCCCAATCTTCATGAGATGGTTGAGCAATGTTATACCAGCACGCCGCTCACCTATCGCGATTATCTGGGAAGCCCTGAAGGTGGAGCATTTGGTTTGCGTAAGGACTATCGTGCGTCGATGCTCACCTTCCATTCTGTTGGGACACCATTTCCCAACCTGTTGCTCACAGGACAGAGCATCATCTTGCCTGGCATCGAGGGAGTCACTATGACGGCTTTCGAGACTTGCAGCAAGATTATACATGACATTGCAAGACAATAACATTATATGACAAGAAAACTCTTTGCAACCCTTGCTTTGCTTCTGACATTCGCCTTGAATGTCGCAGGACAGAAGATTACTGGTGTCATCCTTGATGCCTCTACTGGTGATAGTCTTTCCCTGGCAGGCGTATCATACAAGGATCGCAAGACTTCCACGATAGCCGATTTGGACGGCATCTTCTCCATTACACGTATCAATGGTGCAACGCTCACCTTTTCCTGTATGGGTTATAAAGACGAGACGGTCAACATTACTAAGGCAACTCCCAGCCGTCTTACCATCAAGCTCAAACCCGACACGAAGAGCCTTCAGGAGGTTGTCATCAAGGCTGAGAGGAAACGTTATGTCCGCAAGGACAATCCAGCCGTGGAACTCATGAAGCGTGTAATTGAAGCAAAGAAGAGTACTAAGCTTGAGAATACTCACGACTACTTCCAATACACAAAGTACCAGAAGCTCTCTATGGCTCTGAATGACTATAAAGTCAAGGAGGTGGACAGCACTGATGTTGCAGCTGGTAAGGTGAAGTGGACACAGCAGGCAGAGTTGAGTCCATATAACAACAAGATGGTTGTGCCAGTCTCTCTTGACGAGACAGTAACTAAGCATGTTTTCCGTAAGGATCCCAGGTCAGAGAAGGACATCATTACAGGTGAGCAGAGTTCTGGACTGAACCAACTCGTTGCAACAGGTGACATTGTCAATACGACACTTAAAGAGGTGTTTCAGGATGTGGACATCTACGACAATTATGTCAAGTTGCTTAAGTTCCCGTTCCTGAGTCCTATTGGTTCTGGAGCTACGGCCTTCTACAGATATTATATTGTCGATACTGTGCTTGTGGAGCGCGACTCGTGCTATCATTTGCAATTCACGCCTAACAACCCTCAGGACATTGGTTTCAACGGTGACATATATATATTAAAGGATTCTACGCTTCACGTCAAGAAGTGTCATTTGTCCATTCCTCCGAAGAGCGATGTCAACTTCGTCAGCTCTTTACATATAGACCAGATATACACCAAGCTGCCTAACGAAGAGTGGGTGCTTACGACGGACGATATGTGGGCCGAGATGACGCTTCTGTCGAAGAAGTTCCTTGTGGTGCGAAACACTCGCCTTTCTGATTATGACTTCGAGCCTCTTCAGAAGAGTCTCTTCCGTAATAAGGCTAAGGTCATACACATGGCTGACTCACGAAACCAGGACGAGCAGTTCTGGGATCAGTATCGAGCCGTTCAACTCTCCGAGAAGGAAGGTGGCCTGAACAGTTTCATGGAGAAGATGGCGAAGTCCAAGGCCATGCGTATTCCTTTGTTTATTGTGAAGGCATTCTTTGAGAATTATATTGAGACCTCTAAGTCAGGCAAGCCCAGCAAGTTCGACATCGGACCGGTCACCAGTATGTTCTCGGCCAACTTCCATGATGGTTTCCGTCTGCGAGCAGGCGGAAAGACTACAGGTGCCTTCAACAAGCATTTCTTCATGGAGGGTTATTATACCCATGGTTTCAAGTCGAATGGCAATTATTATGGCTTCGTGGCGGACTATTGCTTCAATAAGAAGAAGTATTCTCCTTATGAGTTCCCGATGAGGAAGATAAGGTTCGAGACCAGCTACGACGTGTCGTCTGCTGCGGATAGGTTCTTGCAGAACAGCAAGGACAACCTCTTCGTCAGCATCAAGACTGAGACGGTGAACATGTTGTACAAGACCAACATGCAGCGCCTTTCGTTCACTTGGGAGACGGATTACGGCTTGAACTTCAACACCTCCTTCAAGTTGGAGAGCAACGAAGTGGCAGGTGACTTGCATTTCATTCATGTAACTGACGGCAGGGAGGATACTAAACTGCGCACGACCGAGTGGAGTACGGAGGTACATTTCTGTCCTGGCCAGACATATATCATGACCAAGCAAGACCGTTGGCCTCTTAATAAGGATCGTCCAGACTTTATTATCCGCCATACTGTCGGCTTCAAGGGACTCCTTGGTGGGCAGTTCAATACGAACCAGACCGACATAAGTGTCTTCAAGCGTCAGTGGCTTGGAACATGGGGTCGCATGGACTTCCGTGTTCAGGCTTCAGCTCAATGGAACAAGGTTCCCTTCCAGTTCCTCCTTACACCACCGATGTGTCTCTCGTATGTCGAGCAGGAAGGTACCCTCAACATGCTTCATAACATGGAACTCTTCATGGACCGTCGCGTGTTCTGGTCTGTTGAATGGAACTTGAACGGCAAGATATTCAACCGTATTCCTTTGCTCAAGAAGTTGAAACTCCGCGAGTTTGTTGCCTTCAAGGGCTGCTGGGGTATGCTTACCGACAGGAACAATCCTGCTAAGAATGCAGGAGACGACCTCCTTTACGCGTTCCCCGACAACCGCTCCTACGCTATCGACTCGCATGTTCCCTACATGGAAGTTGCTTGTGGTGTACGTAACATCTTTAAACTCTTTGGTGTTGATTACGTACGTCGCCTCAACTATCTCGACATTCCTGGAACCAAGAAGAACGGCATCCGCTTTAATCTGACATTCTCCTTCTAAATAATATATAATGATGAAAAACTTTATCATCACTACGCTGTTATGCATCTTTTCCTGCCTTACCGTGCAGGCTATCGTGATACCAAAGGAGCACATCTTCAAGTTCGAACGTAGCACGAACACGAACTACATTTGTTACGACATCAACCTGAAGGACGGAAAGCTCAACCAGAAAGAGCCCCTCAATGCTTATTGGATTTCGAGCAATGAAACGGAAAAGAATCCCTTGACCTTCTTTGACCGCAAGATGGCTTTTGGCATCAAGGTGGTCAGCTCGAACGAGCACGAGGCTCGCGTGCACATGACAGCCTACAAGGCCCTGATCATCCGCATTTGCAAGCACAAAGGCAAGTGGGTTGGCATCGTCAAACTGAACGGGCACGAGCTGATCCTATCGAAGATGTTTGCCCAGATGAAGCAGTCCATATATCCCAAATGCGAGTATGTTGACATCTACGGAACAGATATCGAAACGGGGGAGGCGCGTCGTGAGCGTATCATGAACTAGGTTTTTCTCAAACGGAGAACGCCAGGAAACCAAACTAAGCAGGGGTGCTGACAGCATCTCTGCTTTTCTTTTACCTGACTAAGCGTGCTTAGTTGTTTAAATGGTCATGAACATTTAATTAAATATTCATGACCATTTAATTAAATATTCATGAATATTTAACGAACCTGACTGGCTAAGTTGAGCGGAAGAGCCTTTTGAGTCGCGTATTTAGGGCTGTAGAATCGGTTCGAACAACTTTCCGAATCTCTTCAGTCAAAGTTTCGAACCTCTTCGAGCGCTGTGTTTCCTTGGTTAGAGCAGCGCTTCGATTGCTTCTCCGAGGTCGGGGATGTCTTCTCCGCGAGCCTGCAGGTCGCAGTTGCGGTCTATGAGGAAGTAGCTGGGCAGGCCTTGCACGTTGTAGAGGGTGAGCATGTCGCTCTCCAATCCCTCCTCGCAATAGACGCTGACCCAGGGCAGTGCCTCGCTTCGTTGCTTCCAGAGATGCTCGCTGGCATCCAGTCCGACCTGATAGATTTCGAAGCCTTGGTCGTGATACTTGTTATAGAGTTCTCGCAGGAGCAGCGTTCTTTCCGTGCTTCCGTCCAAGGAAAATGCGGTGAAATCGAGCAAAATGACGTTTCCTCGCAGGCTGCTGAGTGTCCGTTCCTGACCGTTGATGTCGGGGAAAGTCATGTCGATGATGCCCAGTTCCTTCACTTTTTCGCCATCGATGTCGAGCACAATCTGACGTGGTTTGGCTTGCTTCTTCCGGCATTCTAGAACGATGTTGCAGAGGTTCTCGGTGCGTGGGCTCGACGGGTATTTCTCGTTCCAGGCATTGGCCACCGCTTGCATCCAGGTCAGGTCGCTCTTGTCGTGCACCGGATCGAAGATGAGGCTTGTGCCAAGTGTCTGGAAACATGCGTAGTAGCTGTAGGCTGTGCCGTAGTTCCCATGCAGGAAATCCTTCTTCACCTCTGCTTTGTATTTATCGACGAGGCCTTGAATCATGCTGTCCCTCTCCTCGATTGTGAAGTTGCGGTCTGCAGAGATGCGGCGTGCTTCTCGCTCCAGGCTGGCCAATTTCAGGCAGAGGAGTCGGATGGTGTCGCACGCGTTGCTGCCCTCTACGGCATAGCCGAACGACAGGTCCTTCATGTCGGCTTTGATGCGGACCGTCTCTGTGCTGTCGATGGCGAGGTTGATGCCCTGCCCGCCAATACGGAGTCGGTAGAACTCGGGGCTGGCGACGCCTGGCTTCTCGAAATGGAACGCGCCGTCCTCCGTCAGCCGGATGCTGTCGATGGCGATGGTTCCCTCTCCAAGGGAAAGGTGCTCCAGATAGAGCATCAGGGAGTCGGCTCCGCTGATGTTGCCTTCGATGCAGAACTTTTTCTCCTGTTTGCATCCGCAAAGCAGCGTGAGTATTGAGAGTAGAAAGAGTGTTTTCTTCATCGTCTTCATATTTAAAAAGTTATGCAAAGGTACGGTTTTCTGCTGAATTTAGCACGCCATTTCGACCGCAAAGGTGTGAAATGTGGTACTTTATGCTTCTTTTTACCTTATTTATAATAATGGAAATGATATTTTTTCTTATCTTTGCACGATTTTATATCATATATGTGACGTAAAGAAAACAATAAGTTAAACAAATCAAGATGAACGTAATTACAAAGACAGTCGAGTTGCCTGATGGAAGAACCATCAGCATCGAGACCGGGAAACTTGCCAAACAAGCCGATGGTTCAGTGATGCTCCGCATGAACAACACTATGCTCCTGGCCACTGTTTGCGCAGCCAAAGATGCCGTTCCCGGCACAGATTTCATGCCCTTACAGGTTGAGTACAGAGAAAAGTATTTTGCCGCAGGTCGTTTTCCTGGCGGCTTCACGAAGCGTGAGGGTAAGGCAAATGACGACGAGATACTGACTTGTCGCCTTGTGGACCGCGCCCTGCGCCCCCTTTTCCCCAGCAACTATCACGCTGAGGTGTATGTAAATGTAATCCTCTTCTCTGCCGACGGTGTGGACATGCCTGATGCTCTGGCTGGCTTTGCCGCTTCTGCAGCATTGGCTTGCAGCGATATTCCATTCGAAGGCCCCATTTCTGAGGTTCGCGTGGCACGCATTAACGGAGAGTTTGTTATCAACCCAACCTTCCAACAGCTCGAGGGTGCCGATATGGATCTCATGGTAGGCGCTACCGAAGAGAACATCATGATGGTGGAAGGCGAGATGAAGGAAGTGCAGGAGAGCGACCTCCTCGCAGCCCTCAAGGCAGCCCACGAGGCCATCAAGCCTATGTGCCGCCTCCAAAAGGAACTGGAGAAGGAACTCGGCAAGGACGTGAAGCGCGAGTACTGCCACGAGGTGAACGACGACGAACTCCGCGAAGCCGTGAAGCAGGCTTGCTACCAGAAGGCTTACGACGTTACGAAGCAAGGTCTCGAGAAGCACGCTCGTGCAGAGGCTTTCGAAGCCATCCGCGAGGATTTCAAAGCAGCTTATGCCGAGGCTCACACAGATATGCCAGCCGAGGAACTCGAGGAAAAGAATACTCTCATTGACCGCTACTACCATGATGTCGAGAAGGACGCAATGCGTCGCTGCATCTTGGACGAAGGCATCCGCCTCGACGGTCGCAAGACAACCGATATTCGTCCCATCTGGTGCGAGGCCAGCCCGCTGCCCGGACCTCACGGAAGTGCTATCTTCACCCGTGGTGAGACGCAGTCTCTCGCTACCTGTACGCTCGGCACAAAGCTCGACGAAAAGCTCGTTGACGATGTGCTCGTACGCGAATACCAGCGTTTCCTGCTCCACTACAACTTCCCTCCCTTCTCAACCGGCGAGGCGAAAGCACAGCGTGGCGTAGGTCGTCGTGAGATCGGTCACGGCCATCTGGCATGGCGCGGCCTGAAGGGTCAGATTCCTGCCGACTTCCCCTACACCATCCGCGTGGTGAGCGATATCCTGGAGAGCAATGGTTCCAGCTCGATGGCAAGTACCTGTGCAGGTTGCTTGGCACTGATGGACGCCGGTGTTCCCATTAAGGCTCCCGTCAGCGGCATCGCTATGGGTCTCATCAAGAATCCCGGCGAAGACAAATATGCCGTGCTCTCTGACATCCTGGGCGACGAGGATCACCTCGGCGACATGGACTTCAAGACCACAGGCACCCCGAATGGTTTGACCGCTACACAGATGGACATCAAGTGCGACGGCCTCTCCTACGAGATTCTCGAAAAGGCGCTCATGCAGGCAAAGGCTGGTCGCGAACACATCCTTGCTGAGATGATGAAGACGCTCGACAAGCCACGTCCAGAGTTGAAGCCTCATGTACCACGCATCGAGCAGATGATTATCCCGAAGGAATTCATTGGTGCCGTCATCGGCCCGGGCGGAAAGATCATCCAGGGCATGCAGGAAGAGACCGGAGCCACCATCACTATCGACGAAGAAGACGGTGTTGGCAAGATTCAGGTGAGCGGTCCCAACAAGGAAGTCATCGATGCTGCCATGGCTAAGATCAAGGCTATCGTGGCTGTTCCCGAGATTGGCGAAGTCTATGAAGGCACCGTTCGCAGCATCATGCCTTACGGCTGCTTCGTAGAGTTCATGCCCGGCAAGGACGGACTCCTCCATATCAGTGAGATTGATTGGAAGCGCCTCGAGACCGTCGAGGAGGCTGGCATCAAGGAAGGCGACAAGATTCAGGTGAAGCTCCTCGAGATTGACCCGAAGACCGGCAAGTTCAAACTGAGCCGTCGTGCCCTGATCGAGAAGCCCGAGGGCTATGTAGAGCGTGAGCGCGAACGCCGTCCCCGTCCCGAACGTGGCGAGCGTCGTCCTCGTCCCGAAGCAAGGCCCGGCGAAAGCCAACGTGGTGAGCGTGGCGAACGCCGTCCCCGTCCCGAGCGTGGCGAAGAGCCTGCTGCAGAATGAAGCAATAGTCTCTAAATAATGAAAGCGTGCCCTTCCAATCGGAGGAGCACGCTTTCTTTTTCAACGCCCTATAGGGGCGACTGGGGTTCGGAGTATGCTCCGGAGAAGCCACTGAATGTGGCTTCGGCCCCACAAAGGGGAGCGAGTTTCCACTCGCGACGGAGGAACGTTCAACGCCCTATAGGGGAATGGCCAACGCCCTATAGGGGAATTGCAACTCCTCCCTAGGGCGTTAGCTGACGAAATATAGTGTGGCAATAAAGAAAAACTGCTAAATCCTTTGAACGAATGCGGAAAAGCGATATCTTTGTAAGCGTAAAAGCATAAACAACCCCGTAAAAACTCACAAAGATATGAAGCAAAGACTCCTTTTCCTGTTGGCAATAGTGCTTGTGCCAACCCTGCGAATGAGTGCACAGAAAGTGCAAACTCTAACTTCACCCGATGGAAAAATCCGCATCGAAGTGTCTGTAGGTGACCAACTTACCTATAGCGCTTTCTTCGCCGACGAGCAAATCCTGAAGGACTGCCCACTCTCTCTGCAGGTAGGTAAAGAGGAGTTTGGGGCAAAACCCAAGCTGAGCAGCACCAAACGCACTAAGATAGACGAGGTGATCAGGCCTGTCGTGCCCTTGAAGTACGCTGAGGTCCCCAACAAAGCCAACCAGCTGACGCTCTCGTTCAAGGGCGGCATCTCGGTTGATTTCCGTGCCTACGACAACGGCATCGCCTATCGTTTCGGCATCAACAAGGGCAAGGGACAGGTCGATGTCGTGAACGAAGGTGTGGCGCTCAACCTGCCGGATGTCTTCACGGCTCATGTCTCGAAGACGCGTAGCTTCAAGACATCTTACGAAAACTCCTATACGCACATCTCCACGGCCGAGTATAAGGCTGACGACGAGATGACCTATCTGCCCATCCTCCTCGAGAGTCCGAAGGGAACGATGGTGCTCTTCTCGGAAAGCGACGTACGCGACTACCCCCATCTCTTCCTAAAGCCCACCGACGGCAACGCCTTCACATCGACCTTCCCAAAGTCTCCCGAGACATGGGAACCTCGCGGGGATCGTAGTTGGACCATCACGAAGGAGCGCGACTGCATTGCCCGAACTGATGGCCAGCGCACACTTCCCTGGCGCTTCGCCGTCATTGGCTCGGATGCCACGATTGCCGGCAACCAGATGGAGGTCGTGCTTGGCGGCAAATGCGAACTGGATGACACGTCTTGGATAAAGCCCGGCCAGGTCAACTGGGACTGGTGGAATCACTGGACGGTCTGGGGCGTGGACTTCGAGTCGGGCATCAACAACGACACTTACAAGTATATTATCGACTGCGCCTCGAAGTATGGTGTGGAATATGTCCTGCTCGACGAGGGCTGGAACAAACGTGTGCAAGACCCCTTCACCACGCGCGATGAGATCGACGTCAAGGAACTCGTCGAGTATGGTGCCAAGAAGAATGTAGGCATCGTGCTCTGGCTGTCGTGGCTCACGGTAGAGCGCAACATGAACCTCATCCCGTTCTATGCCCAGATGGGCGTGAAGGCATTGAAGGTTGACTTCATGGACCACAGCGATCAATGGATGGTGAACTTCTACGAAAGGGTGGCTCGTGAGTGCGCCACGAACAAGCTTTTGATTGACTATCACGGGTCGTTCAAACCATCCGGCATGGAGCAGCGACTGCCCAACCTCATCAGCTACGAAGGTGTTCGCGGCCTCGAACAGGGTGGCGGCTGCAAACCTGAGAACAGCATCTGGCTTCCCTTTATGCGCAATGCAGTAGGTCCGATGGACTTCACGCCAGGTGCTATGCACAATGCCCAGCCCGAGGACAACAGGGGCTCTGGCTCTCTTCCTATGGGAGGCGGCACTCGTGCCTATCAGATGGCGCTTTATGTCTGCTTCGAGAGCGGTGTGCAGATGCTGGCCGACAGTCCTTCGCGCTACCTTCGCGAAGACGAGTGCACCCGTTTCATCGCATCGGTTCCCACGACTTGGGACGATACCCGCATCCTCGCAGCCAAGGCCGGCGACTATTATGTCGTGGCAAAGCGCAAAGGCAGCAAGTGGTTCATCGGTGCCATGACTGGCGACAAGGCACAGGATATAGACATTTCCCTCGATTTCATCGGTAAAAATGGACATCTCACTTACTTCCAGGATGGTCGAAATGCCCATCGAATTGCCGTCGATTACAAGCGTGGGGAACAAGACGTAACACCTCAAACCAAGCTTCGTCTGCACCTCGTCCGCAATGGTGGCTGGTGCGGAGTGGTAGAGTAAAAGCCAGGAACGATATGATACTGAAAGGAAGATTTACAGCCTCGGAGCATCGGTACGACGATGAAGGCTTCTATGCTCGATGCGGACGAAGTGGTGTGCTGCTGCCGAAGGTCAGTCTGGGCTTCTGGCACAACTTCGGGGGCGTTGACCCTTACGAGCGGAGTCGCGCCATCACGCACTATGCCTTCGACAATGGCATTACCCATTTTGACCTTGCCAACAACTATGGACCGCCTTACGGAAGTGCCGAGGAGACGATGGGTCGCCTCATGGACGACGACTTCCGCCCCTATCGCGATGAGCTTTTCATAAGCAGCAAAGCCGGCTACGATATGTGGCCTGGACCTTACGGCAACTGGGGCTCGCGCAAGTACCTCATGGCCAGCCTCGACCAAAGCCTGCAACGTATGCATCTCGATTATGTTGACCTCTTCTACAGCCACAGGCTCGATCCCTTGACCCCATTGGAGGAGACCCTGCAGGCTCTGGTCGATATTGTCCGTCAAGGCAAGGTGCTCTATGTGGGCATCTCAAACTGGCCACTCGAGCAGCTGAAGGTAGGCGAACGTTACCTACGCGAACACGATGTGCCCTTGCTGATTTATCAGGGAAGGCTCAATATGATAGACAAAAAGCCGATGGAATCGGGCATTTTGGACTTCTGTAAGGAACGAGGCATTGGCTTCATTGCCTTCTCTCCCCTGGCCCAGGGACTACTCACAGACCGTTACCTGAACGGCATTCCTGACGACTCCAGAATGGCAAAGGAACGCACGCTGAAGTCCGAACGACTGACTCCAGAACTGCTGAGCTATGTGCAGGATTTGCGCGCTAAGGCTGAGGCAAAGGGACAAAGCACCAGTGAGGCTGCCCTAAGATGGGTGCTTGAACAAGAAGGTGTTACATCGGTTCTCATCGGTGCCAGCTCGGTAGCACAACTCGAGTCGAACCTTAGGTGTGCAAGGTAAGAAAGGCTGATTACCCTTCCTAAAACATTTGCTTGACGCGCTTTATGCCCTCGACCAGCGCGTCCACATCTTTGCAACTGTTGTACAAGGCAAAGCTGGCACGGCATGTTCCCTCTATGCCCAGCCGCCGCATGAGTGGTTCGGCACAATGATGGCCTGTGCGAACGGCTATGCCGAGACGGTCGAGTAGGGTTCCCATATCGAGATGGTGGATGTTGCCGACCTGGAGGGAGATAACGGCATCATGTAGGCTCACCTCTTTCGGCCCGTAAATCTTCATGCCTTCCACTTCCATAAGTCGTTGCATGGCATAAGCCGTCAAGTCGCGCTCATGGGCTTGGATGGCGTCGAAGCCAATCGAAGTGACAAAGTCGAGTGCCTGTGCCAGGCCAGTTGATGCGACATAATCGGGTGTGCCGGCTTCGAACTTGTAGGGCAAATCATTGAAAGTCGTCTTTTCGAAGCTAACGGTCTTTATCATCTCGCCGCCTCCCATATATGGTGGAATGCGGTCGAGCCACTCTTCCTTGCCGTAGAGAACGCCGATGCCGGTTGGTCCGTAAATCTTGTGACCACTGAAGGCAAAGAAATCACAGCCAAGTTCCTGAACATCGATGGGCATGTGAGGTGTGCTCTGAGCACCGTCGATGAGGACAGGAACGCCGTGTTCGTGGGCAATTCTGATGATGTCCTTGACGGGATTTATCGTGCCGAGAACGTTGCTGACGTGTGTGATGCTGACAATCTTGGTGCGTTCGTTGAAGAGTTTCTCGTACTCATCCATCTTGAGCAGGCCGTCGTCGGTAATGGGGACAATACGTAGCCGTATGCCACTTCGGGCTTGCAGGAGTTGCCACGAAACGATGTTGCTGTGGTGCTCCATCTCGCTGAGGATGACTTCGTCGCCTTCCTTCATGAAAGCCTGACCGAAGCAAGATGCCACGAGATTAATGCTCTCCGTCGTTCCGCGAGTAAAGACAATCTCCGTCGTGCTGCGTGCATTGAGGAATCGACGCACGGTCTCCCTGGAAGCTTCGTGTAGGTCAGTGGCTTGTTGGGAGAGGAAATGCACACCGCGATGCACGTTGGCATTGACGTTGTAGTATTCCTCCGTCATAGCCTCGACGACCTGTCTGGGCTTTTGCGTCGTCGCAGCATTGTCGAGATAGACCAAGGGGTACTTCCCGTAAATGACCTTACCCAGGATGGGGAAAGCACTTCGCCATTCCTTTTCCCTTGTTGGGAGACTATCTACTTGCATAGTTTGCATCCTTCGCACTTGCTTAATTCGCCCCTCAAACGCTTGTCCACCAAGACATGAAGGCGGTCGCGAAGCGATTCGAGGGGAATGGTTTCGATGACTTCGGTGATGAACGCAGCCTTGAGCAACAAGCGGGCTTCCTTCTCGTCGATGCCTCTTTGACGCATGTAGAACAGAGCCGCTTCGTCCATTTGGCCGACGGTGCTGCCGTGGCTGCATTGCACGTCGTCAGCATAAATCTCGAGCATTGGCTGAGAATACATGCGGGCCGAACTCGTGGCACACAGGTTAGCGTTCGTTTCTTTGCTCGACGTCTTCTGAGCACCCTCGCGAACCAACACCTTTCCGGCAAAGGCTCCGACTGCACTATCGTCGAGGACGTACTTATACAGCTCGCTCGATTGACAAGCGGGAACTTGGTGGTCGATGAGTGTGTTGTTGTCCACGCGTTGCATCTTGTCGGCAATGATACAGCCATTGGCTGTCACCTCGCTTCCCTCGCCTTGCAAAAGGACATCGAGCCGGTTGCGAGTGTGACCATTGAAGAGCGTCAGATTGGTGTGGTGAAGACTGCTGTCCCTGCCTTGCTGCACGAAAACGCTGTTGTAGCGGGTGCAGAGCAGATGCGTCTCCTCTATCTCATAGAGGTTGAGGTGCGAGCCGTCCTTCATTACGACCTCAATCACTTGGTTTGTCAGGAAACGGCTTTGTGAGGCAGCTCGGTCAGTGATGATGATGTCGGCCTCAGCCTGCTCTTCCATCACGACGAGGATGCGACGGCTCACCATCGTGTCTTGGTCGCCCTTCAAGATGTTGCTGATTTGTATGGGATGCTCAACGCGAATGCCTTTTGGAACATGCACGACGAGTGTATCGACGCAGAGCATCGTATTGAGTGCCACAATGCTGTCGGTCGCATCGGCTACCTTATTATATAATACGCGCGCGTGAGAGTCGGCTTCAGCAATGCGGAAGCAGTAGGGTGGGAGCGGTCCTGTCAGCGGTGTCAGCGCAATACCATAGTTGGGCGAGAAGTCTGCATCGACCTTCGCATAGCGGTAGCGTTCCACTTTCTGCGAGGGAAAACCCTTTGCGGAAAATGTCTCGAAGGCCGACTCACGCTGCTCGTTCATCTCAGCACAGCTGCGACGGCCAATCGTTTCCTGCACCTCCTGATAGAAGTCTATGTATTGCTTTTCAGCTTTCATCGTCTTTCGTTATTACGTTATTACGTTATAACGGGGTAACGCTGTTCCCTATCTCAGCCTTTATCCAGTCGAAGCCTTTGTTTTCAATCTCGATGGCAAGTTCGGGGCCGCCAGTCTTGACGATGCGTCCGTCGATGAGTACATGTACGACATCCGGCTTCAGATAGTCAAGCAAGCGTTGGTAGTGGGTGATGACGATGGCGCTCGATTCGGGACGACGCAGCTTGTTGAAGCCTTCGGCCACTATCCTGAGCGCATCCACATCGAGTCCGCTATCCGTCTCATCCAAGATGGTCAGGGTCGGTTCGAGCATAGCCATTTGGAATATCTCGTTGCGCTTCTTCTCACCACCCGAGAAACCTTCGTTCACGCTACGGCTTGTGAGCTTGCTGTCGAGCTCCACAATCGAGCGCTTCTCCCTCATAAGTTTGAGGAAGTCACCAGCCGGCATGGGTTCCAAGCCCTGGTATTTGCGCTTGGCATTCAGGGCGGCACGCATGAAATTGACCATCGAAACGCCAGGTATCTCTACCGGTTGCTGGAAGCTCAGGAAGATGCCTTCGTGAGCGCGCTCTTCCGGTTTGAGCGAGAGCAAGTCCTTGCCGTTCCAAGTAATGCTACCCTCAGTCACTTCGTAGGCAGGATGGCCGACGATGACGTTGGAGAGCGTGCTCTTGCCTGCGCCGTTGAGTCCCATCACGGCATGAATCTCGCCATCTTTGACGGTCAGGCTGATGCCTTTCAGTATTTCTTTGCCATTGATGCTGGCATGTAGATTCTCTATCTGTAACATTGCTTTAATCCCTAATCCTTAATCTTTAATCCTTAGCCCACACTGCCTTCCAGACTGACGCCAAGCAGTTTCTGTGCCTCGACGGCAAATTCCATTGGCAGCTTGTTGATGACCTCCTTGGCATAGCCATTCACGATGAGCGAGACGGCTTCCTCGGTCGAGATGCCGCGCTGGTTGCAGTAGAAGAGCTGATCCTCGCTGATTTTGCTGGTCGTTGCTTCGTGCTCGACGACTGCCGTATCGTTGTGGACGTCCATATATGGGAAGGTATGAGCGCCGCAATGACTGCCCAAGAGAAGCGAGTCGCAGCTGCTGTAGTTGCGGGCTCCGTCGGCTGTGGAGGCCACCTTGACGAGGCCTCGGTAAGCGTTCTGGCTCTTGCCTGCACTGATGCCTTTGCTGATGATGGTGCTCTTGGTGTTGCGGCCGATGTGAATCATCTTCGTGCCCGTATCGGCTTGCTGGTAGTTGTTGGTGACAGCCACGCTGTAGAACTCAGCCTGACTGCCTTCGCCACTCAGAACGCAGCTGGGATACTTCCATGTAATGGCACTTCCCGTCTCAACCTGAGTCCACGAGAGTCGGCTGTTGGCACCGCGAAGATGACCGCGTTTCGTGACCAGATTGAGCACACCTCCCTTGCCTTCGCTATCGCCTGGATACCAGTTCTGCACCGTCGAGTACTTGACTTCTGCCCGCTCCTTCACAACGATCTCGACGATGGCAGCGTGGAGCTGGTTCTCGTCTCGCATAGGAGCCGTGCAGCCCTCCAAGTATGAGACGTAGGCATCGTCGTCGCAAACGATGAGCGTCCGCTCGAACTGACCTGTACCGCGAGCATTGATGCGGAAGTACGTGCTGAGTTCCATCGGACAGCGCACGCCTTTTGGGATATAGACGAACGAGCCGTCGCTGAAGACTGCGGAGTTGAGTGCTGCGAAGAAATTGTCTTTGTAGGGAACGACGCTGCCCAAGTATTCGCGCACCAAGTCGGGGTGCTCGCGGACAGCCTCGCTGATGGAGCAGAAGATGATGCCTTTCTCTTGGAGTTTCTCGCGGAAGGTTGTCTTGACGCTCACCGAGTCCATCACAGCATCGACGGCAGTTCCGGCCAGAGCCATACGCTCTTCCAAAGGTATTCCCAGTTTGTCGAAGGTCTTCATCAGTTCAGGGTCAATATCGCCCGTACCTTGTTTCTTCTTCTGCGTCGGGTCAGCATAGTAGCTGATAGCTTGGTAGTCGATGGGAGGCATCTTGAGGTGTCCCCAAGTGGGTTGCTCCAGCGTGAGCCAGTAGCGGAAAGCATTCAGTCGGAACTGGAGGAGCCAATCGGGCTCGCCTTTCTTCTGAGAGATGAGGCGCACGACGTCTTCCGACAGACCCTTCTCGATGATGTCTGTCTCGACATTGGTGGTGAAGCCGTACTCGTACTTCTTCTCCGCCACTTCGCGCACAAAACTGTTCTTATCGTTTCCCATTCTCCAATTCCTTTTACACAGATGTGTCGATAAACGCGGCACGCCGCGTTGGCAGATTCGGCACGCCGCGTTGGTTGATTCGGCACGCCGCGTTGGCAGATTCGGCACGCCGCGTTGACTCCCCCTCTGTTTCTCTGCATAAGACGTTGTTGTAGATGAATTCGGGGAAGGCTTTGAGCGGGCCTGCAAGACGCGACTCCTGCATCATCTCTTCCTTAATCAGGTTCATCGACGAGAAGAGCCAGATGAAGGCTCCAAGCACGAGGGCATACTTCACAACGCCAAAAAGCCCGCCAAGCAGCCTGTTGACCAGCCCCGTCAGAATCAGCTTGTCCAGGAGCGACGTAAGCATCGAGGCGATGAGCTTCGCCACAATCGGAACCATAATCCAGATGAGTACGAACGCCACAACCTTGCAGACGCTTGGCATCGACAGGAAGCCTGCTAGCACTTCGCCCAACTGCTCGTAGTACATGCTGGCTATGACGAAACCCATCACGAAAGCGACAAGCGAGATAAGCTGCTTGATAGCCCCCGAAATGAGTCCCATGACAAACCCAACAGCCAACAGAATGAGCAGAAGAAGATCCATGTGTTAGTTCATAGTTCATAGTCCATAGTTATAGGTCCAAGTTGTGTTGCATCTGTCCTGTCCAAGGCGAAGCCCAACTATGAACTATGAACTAATCTAGAGTGTTGCCTTGATTTCAATCTCCTGGAAGGTCTCGATGATATCGCCCTCCTTCAGGTCGTTGTAGCCAACCAGCGAGATACCGCATTCGAAGTTGGTGCTGACCTCCTTCACATCGTCCTTGAAACGCTTCAGCGCATTGATGGCTCCCGTAAAGACCACGATGCCGTCGCGAATGACGCGAGCCTTGTTTGTGCGGCTGACCTTGCCATCCACAACGTAAGCACCAGCAACGGTACCAACCTTCGTGATGTGATAGACTTGGCGCACCTCGACTTGAGCCGTGACTTCCTCCTTGATTTCGGGCGAAAGCATGCCTTCCATCGCATCCTTCACCTCCTCGATAGCATCGTAGATGACGCTGTAGAGGCGGATATCGACATCCATCTGCTCTGCCAACTTGCGGGCTGGAGCGGAAGGACGAACCTGGAAGCCGACGATGAAGCAGTTTTCGGCAGCGGCTGCCATGTTGACATCGCTCTCGCTGATTTGACCCACAGCCTTGTAGATGACGTTGACCTGAATCTTCTCGGTCGAGAGTTTGATGAGGGAGTCGCTGAGTGCCTCGATGGAGCCGTCCACGTCGCCCTTGACGATGAGGTTGAGTTCCTGCACGCCACCCAAAGCGATGTTGTGGGCCAACTCTTCCAGGCCGCGACGCTTCATCGTACGCAAGCCTTGTTCGCGAGCCAGTTGTTCGCGCTTGTTGGCAATCTCACGAGCCTCTTGGTCGGAGTCCATGACGTGGAAAGCATCACCAGCTTGAGGAGCACCGTTCAAACCAAGCACAGTAGCAGCCTGAGACGGACCGATAGTCTCGACACGCTGTCCGCGTTCGTTGAGCATCGCCTTTACACGGCCATAGTTCGTGCCAGCCAAGATGATGTCGCCAACATGGAGTGTGCCGTTGCTGACAAGCACGGTAGCCACATAGCCACGTCCCTTGTCCAAGCTGGACTCGATGATGGAGCCCGTAGCCTTTCGGTTGGGGTTGGCCTTGAGGTCGAGCATCTCTGCTTCCAGCAGTACCTTCTCCAAGAGTTCTTCCACACCAATACCCTTCTTGGCACTGATGTCTTGGCTCTGGTACTTGCCGCCCCATTCCTCGACGAGGAAATTCATGTTGGCAAGGCCTTCCTTAATCTTGTCGGGATTTGCTCCCGCCTTATCTATCTTGTTGATGGCGAAGACGATAGGTACACCAGCAGCTGTGGCATGCGCAATAGCTTCCTTTGTCTGCGGCATGATGTCGTCGTCGGCAGCCACGATGATAATGGCGATATCCGTTACCTGAGCACCACGAGCACGCATAGCCGTGAAGGCTTCGTGACCTGGAGTATCGAGGAAGGTGACGTGACGTCCGTCTTCGAGTGTCACATTGTAAGCACCGATGTGCTGCGTGATACCACCAGCCTCACCGGCAATGACGTTGGTCTGACGAATGTAGTCGAGCAACGAGGTCTTACCATGATCGACGTGACCCATCACAGTTACGATGGGAGCGCGTGGTACGAGGTCCTGCTCGTCGTCCTCCTCTTCGCTGACAGCCGCACTGACTTCAGCGCTGACATATTCTGTGGTGAAGCCGAACTCTTCTGCAACGAGGTTGATGGTCTCGGCATCCATTCGCTGGTTGATGCTGACCATGATGCCGATGCTCATGCAAGTTGCAATAATCTTCGTGACAGGCACGTTCATCATCGTAGCCAACTCGTTGGCCGTAACGAACTCTGTCAGCTTGAGTACCTTGCTCTCTGCTGCTTCGTTTGCCAGTTCCTCCTCCATTCCTTGACGGATGGCTTCGCGCTTTTCACGACGATACTTGGCGCCCTTGCCCATCTTGGTGCCCTTGCTGGTAAGTCGGGCAAGCGTTTCGCGTACTTGCTTTGCGACTTCTTCCTCGCTCACTTCGGGCTGCAGAGGAGACTGCTTGGGCTGGTTCTTCTGTTTCTTCTTGCCGCCACCATTCTGGTTCTGCTGCTGAGCGTTGCCGCCATTCTTCTTCTGACCCTGTTGCTGGTTTGCAACGTCATTGACGTCAACACGTTCCTTGCCCAAACGGACGCGCTTCTTCTTGTCGCCACCTTGAGCTTCGAGGCGTTCGCGACGGCGCTCTTCGTGCGTCTTCTTTTTGGGGCGAGTCGTCTGGTTCAGGCTGTCGAGGTCAATCTTACCCTTGATGGTAAGAGACGGAGCGTTGCTTTGAACAGGGTTCAAGCGGAAGATTTCTTCCTCTTGCTTCTCTGCTGGAGCAGGTTCTGCAGGTTCCTCTTTTGGAGCAACAACTTCTTCCTTAGCAACGGGCTCTTCCTTCTTAACGACCGGCTCTTCCTTCTTCTTCGGAGCAGGCTTGGGTTTCTCTTCCTTTTCGACGGGTTTGGGTTCCGGCTTCTTTTCTTCGACAGGTTTAGCCTTTGCAGCTTTCTCTGCCTTTGCAGCCTTTCCACCATCGAGGTCGATGTGTCCCAATATCTTCGGACCTTCAACCTTTGGCGCTTCTATCTGCACCTCTTCAACAGGTTTGGGCTTGGGCGCTTCCTTGCGCTCCTTCTTGTTTTGGCCAATGTGCTGCTGAATGAGTTGTGTTGCTTCGTTGCGCAGTCCCTTATCCAAGCTGAATTCGCTTTGCAACTGGGCATATTGCTCTTCAGTTATCTTATAGTTGGGATTGGCCTCAACATCGGTGAAGCCTTTCTTTTGGAGGAACTCAACAGCCGTCTGCAGTCCGATGTTGAACTCCTTCGTTACTTTATTTAATCTTATGCTCATGGTCTTTCTAATCCCTAATCTCTAGTCCCTAATCTCTGATACAATTGTTATTCGAACTCAGCCTGCAAGATGCGCAGCACTTCGTCCACCGTTTCTTCTTCGAGGTCGGCATTCTGGATGATCATCTCACGTTGAGCTCCGAGCACACCCTTAGCGGTCTGGAAGCCAATCTTCTTGAGCTCGTCGATAATCCAGGGCTCGATAGCGTCGGTGAACTCGTCGAGGCTTACGTCGTCGTTGTCTTCCTCGTTGTCAAGTTCACGGAAGACATCGATGGTATAACCTACGAGCATGCTGGCCAGTTTGACGTTCAAGCCGCCCTTACCGATAGCGAGTGATACCTGATCCGGATCGAGATAAACCTCGGCGGTATGCTCTTCCTCATTGAGGACAACGCTGTTGACGCGAGCAGGATTGAGGGCACGAGTGATCATGAGTTGTGTGTTGGAGGTCCATGTCACGACGTCGATGTTCTCGCCTCTCAGTTCGTGAACGATGCCACGAAGGCGACTGCCTTTCACGCCGACACAAGCTCCAACAGGGTCGATGCGGTCGTCGTAGCTCTCGACTGCAATCTTGGCGCGTTCGCCAGGGATACGGGCAATCTTGTGAATCGTGATGAGTCCGTCCTGAATCTCAGGCACCTCAGCTTCGAGCATGCGTTGCAGGAACTCGGGAGCTGTGCGGCTCAGGATGATGCGGGGCTTACCACCGGTATTCTCGACACGCAGGATGACGGCACGAGTGCTTTCACCTTTGCGGAAGAAGTCGCCCGGAATCTGTTCCTGACGCGGGAGCAGCAGTTCGTTACCCTCTTCGTCCATGAGCAGGGTCTCGCGCTTCCATGTCTGATAGACCTCAGCGCTGATGACTTCACCCTCGCGGTCCTTGTACTCGTTGTAGAGCGAATCGTACTCCAACTCCATGATGCGGCTGGCAAGAGTCTGCCTCAGTTGCAGGATGGCGCGACGTCCGAACTCGGACATATCCACGAGCTGGCTCACTTCCTCGCCAACTTCATAGTCATCTTCGATTTGCTGAGCTTCTGAGAGAGCAATCTCCTTGTTCTTGTCAGTCACTTCTCCGTCGGGCACAACGACGCGGTTGTGGTAGATCTCGAAGTCGCCCTTGTCGGGGTTTACGATGATGTCGTAGTTCTCGTCAGTGCCGTGCATCTTAGCGATGACGTTGCGGAAGCACTCTTCCAGCACGCTTACCAGAGTGGCGCGGTCGATGTTGTTTTTCTCTTTAAAGTCGGCGAACACTTCAATCATGTTTGCCGTTTCGTTTGATTTAGTTGTCTTTGCCATTATATTTTGTTTAGTTATTATTTCACCTTGATGAGATATTTTGTGTAGGCCACGTCGTCGAAGCGGAAGTCTGTGGGTACTTCCATGGTGACGGGACGCTTCTTGCCCTCCTCTTTCACCTTTTGGAGGATGCCGAGCTGGAAGCCTTCGTCGCCAACGCTGAGCAGGGTGCCGTGATACTTGTGGCCGTCGTGCAGTTGAGTTTCCACTTCCTTGCCGATGTGTATCTCGTATTGGCGACGTACGCGGAACGGCTGTCCCAGTCCTGCGCTGCCCACCTCGAGTTCGTAGTCTTCTTCGTCGCGGCTCAATCGCGATTCGATGTGACGGCTCAGGTCGGCACAGTCTTCAATCCACACACCGTCCTGATGGTCTATCTCCACCACGATGCGGTCGTCGGGACTGATGCTGATGTCAACCAGGAAATACTCTTTACCTTCAAGCCATTCCTCAACGGCTTGCTGCACTGCACTTTTGCTGATCATTGTTTAAGTGTTTTTAGGTTATTAAAGAAAAGTGAGGAACTTTCGGAGCCCCTCACTTTCATCTTTTCGCGTGCAAAGGTAAGTCATTTCCGTGAAACGTGCAAATAAATGTGCAGAAAAATAGCGTAAAACCCTGAATTCTTTAAAGAAAGGCAAGTATTTGTGCCTGCCAAGACCTTTAGAGAATGGTGATGCCCTGATAATCCTTTTGAACCTGCTCATAGCTCTGCAGGTTGCCAATGTCGAAACGGTGTCCCGGCATCTCCATAGCGTGGACGGGTGTCTGCTGGCAGAGCCATGCGATGTAACTGCCGGGAGCGTCTGTGCCGCAACCCTCCAAGATGCCTTTGCCGACGAGGCGTGCGTCCTGGCGTGTATAGAAATAGAAAGGTGGCGTACACCAATGGGTTTCGGGCGTCGGGGACTTCTCTGTCATGCGAAGGATACGGTCGTTCTGGTCCACGGTCACCACGCCGCACTTCAGGAGTCGCTGCTCGTCCTTTTCCCAGAAGCGCATGATGCATGAGGTCTGCTTCTCGTTGGCATAGCGGACGAAGCGTTGCAGGCTGAAGTCCAAAAGGTTATCGCCGGCAATGACCAGCATGTCGTCGTCGAGGCTGAGGCTGTCAATGGCGTACTGTATGTCGCGGACGGCTCCCAGTCGCGTCTCGTTGCTCGAGGTCCCGTCGTCAACGACAGTCACCTTTTGAGCCTTCGTCGCAGCCCAATCCATGAAGTGATGAGCGAACTTGTGGTTGGAGATGACGACGTATTCATCGACCAGTCCGGCTCCGTCTATGTCGTCGATGAGCCAGTCGAGGATAGTCTTGTCGCCCACCTTGAGGAGGGGTTTGGGGAAGTTTTCCGTGAGAGGATAGAGCCGGGTGGCATATCCGGCAGCAAGGATGAGACACTTCATAGGTAAGAATGATAAAATGAAAGAATGAAAAAATGAAAGGATGAGAAATAAGGGAGTTGAAGGAATGAGAAGATGAAAGATGGAGGATGTGTTTTTCATTCTTTCATTTTCTCATTCTTTCATTTCCTTTACAGCAGTCCGTCTGCGCTTTGGCAGATGTGTACGCTGTATTTCCCTTCGAGTTCAGGGAAGGCTTGGAGGTATTCTCTGGTCACCTTCTCTCTGATTTCGGCTTCGTAAGCGGGGTCGATGAGCGCCATGCAACAGCCCTTGAAACCTGCTCCGCTGAAGCGTCCGCCGTAGATGCCGTCGGTGTGGCACATGATGTCGTAGAGCATTTTCAACTCCGGAGAGCCTGTCTCCCAGTTGCTGATGCTGCTCTGTCCGCTTTCGAAGCTGAGGCGGCCATACGTCTCGAGGTCGCCACGACGCCAAGCCTCGGCACCTCTCTCTACGCGGTCGAACTCCGTGTACCAGTGCTCGGCACGCTTCCTCCAGTTCTCCGGCAGGCGTTCCTTGTACCGCTCGTATATCTCGCGAGGCACTGCCCGCAGGTTTGCTTCGGGGAACTTGCCGTACTCCATGCCTGCGTAGGCCATCATGGCATAGGCGGCGCTTCGTGCTTCATCGACGCGCATGTTGAATTTGCTGCCAGCCAGAGTCCTCTCGATGCCGCTGAAGAAGATGGCGATGCGGTAAGGCTTCATAGACGGATGGGTGGGGATGAGCTCGTACTCGTCGGTCTTCGTGTCGAGGTAGAGCAAGTGGTCCTTCTTCGAATAGACTTCGCAGCTCTGGTCGAGCTTGCCGCTGTTGACGCCGACATAGTCGTTCTCGGCAGCCATCGAGATGAGGATGAATTCCAGCGGCTCGGGTTGTATGTTGTTGACCTTGCAAAGCGCCTTGAGGAAAACCAAGGCCACGGCTGCCGACGACGAGAGGCCTCCGATGGGGAGCGTGCCTTCGATGACGCCACTCAAGCCACACGTCAGGGGATAACGCTCGCCGAGTTTCAAGGTCGCTCCGCGCAAGTAGTCAGCCCAGTCACCCTGCTTGTGTCGAGGCACATCGCGGACATGGAACTGGGCCCGCTTGTCGAATTGGAGGGAACAGAGTTCCACCACGCCGTTGTGCTTGGGGCTGTAGGCAAGGTGGATGCCTTTGTCGATGGCCAAGCCTGTAATCTTGCCGAGGTTCGCGTCGCTGTGTGCACCGATGGGGCAGACGCGATAGGGGCAGAAAGCCATAGCCTCCGGCTCACGCTTGTAAATATCTTGGAATCTTTCCTGGCATTTCATATTATTCGGAGTTTTCTGATTATTCCAAGTATTCGGAGGGATTATTTTACTGTTATGTTCTGCATGGTTCCCATATTCTCGCAGAAGCGGAGGCGATATTCAAAGCCGCGACGGGGTGTGCGGATGATGATGACCTTCTTCTCGCCTGGCAACAGGGAGAAGAAGTTGTCGCTGTAGTAGGTGCCGTGCACGGGCTTGAGCGCTTTGTCGGTCAGGAGGAGCTGGCAGAAGAAGGCGATGCGCCGTCCGCTGTTCTTCACCGTCACTTCATGTTCGCCGACAGAAAGGAAGCGGGCCGTGACTGTAGGCTTTGCCTCGGGCAGGGTGGCGAGGGGCTCGAAGCCGGCGGTGCAGGGGCCGGTCAGGGTGCTCTTCCCTTCGTACTTGTTCGTCGAGCACCAGTAGAAGTTCTTGCTCACGACCTTGCCCTTGGCGTCGGTCAGCTCGAGGGCAATGAAATAGACGGGCGTGATGTCGTCGGGGATGCTGACGGAGAGCACGTCGTTGGCCACGCCGTCGGCAGGCACATCGACCTTTGCCTTGACGGTGCTCACCTTGCGGCTCTGCAGGTCATAGACCTCGGCCTTGGCTTTCAGTCCGTTTTGTGCTTCAACATAGTCGTTGATGACGCTGACGGTGCCCTTCAGGTAGTCATATTGTATATGTATAGGCTCGAGGGCATGCATGGTGTGATAGAGCGAGGCAGTGGGTTCCAGGAACCAGTCCCACATGCGGGCGCACACTTGCCAGTTGGGGCAGTTGTGGTACCAGAAGAGCAGACCCGAGCACCAGCGGTCGCCATACTGCAACTTGTTCTCGTTCCACACTTCCCAGATGCTCTTCGAATTGATAGCGCCAACCATCTGTCCGCGGCGAGCGAACTCCTCGATGTTCCTGCTCTCGCCGTACTGATTCACCATATCTTTGTAGAGTGTGGTCATGAGGTGGAAGCCGTTGCCGTCCATATAATCCCACGTCGCCTTATTGATGGGCCAGAGGTCTTCCCGTGGCATCATGTCGTAGAGGCTCTCCACGATGGGCAGAGTCGGAGCGCCGTATTCGGGATTGAAGCCGTCCACGCGACTGCCTCTATCCGAGGCGGTGTTCTCGTAATGGCGCATCGGATTGACTTGTTTATAGGGACTACCGTCGTGCACACCATCACATTCGCTCTGCATCTGGTACGGTATGCCGGGTGCCAGACGCTTGATGAGCTGTTCGGCACCTGTGACGGCTGTGCTCTCGTTGCTCGACACATAGATGACGATGCTTGGGTGGTTGCGGATGCGCTTCATGGTGCTTTCCACGTTGGCCAGGTAGAGCGGCTCGTCCATGGGGTGCTTCGTGTCGCCAGTCATCCAGAACTCTTGCCAAACCATGATGCCATATTCGTCGCACAACTCGTAGAAGCGGTCGCTCTCCGCTATGCCGCCTCCCCAAAGGCGCAACAGGTTGATGCCGCATTGATTGGTGTAGGCCAGCTCGGTCTCCATCCTTTGGTCGTTGGTGCGGAGCATCGCCTCGGGTATCCAATTGTTGCCGCGGACGAAAGTCTTATGGCCGTTCACGATGAAGACCTTCGATTTGTCGGGCGTCTCGCGCGAGGCAATGACCTCCTTGATGCCGAAGCGCGTGGAGAGTCGGTCCATCGTGTTGCCTTTGCCATCAGTGAGCGTCAGTCGAAGCGTATAGAGGTGTTGCTCGCCCTTGTTCTTTGGCCACCAGAGTTTGGGGTACTTTATGACGAGTTGCGGGTAGTCTTCCGGCGTGAAGGTGACGGTTGCGTGTTCTCCCCGCTGCAGCTTCATCTTCTTGGAAACGAAGGTGATGCTTCTGGCTTCGTCGTCTTCGATGGTTCCGCTGACGGTGTATTCTCCGCTATTCGTGCCGGGATTCCATACCTCGACACTGACTGTCTCTTTCGCCGTATCATAGTTCGGATGGGAAAGTTCCGAGGAGACATAAGGGCTGCGCAGTTGTTGGGGACCTGTTGCATAGAGTCGAATCGAGCGCCAGATGCCGGTGTTGCGGTCGCGGATGCCGTCTTCGTAGGTGAAGTCCCAGCCCACCGTCATCAGTTGCGATACGTTCTGCCCAATCCATCCATCGCCTCCGTTGTGCCACTCGCCAACGGCTCCCCAACTTTTCGGTGCAGTTGTCCCAGGCACATCGACAGGGAAGACACGAATGGCAATAGCCGATGCCTGCCCGGGTTGCACGGCGCGGTCGGTGATGTCGAACGGCTGGCTGTTGAACATGCCTGCCATCGTGCCAATCATATAGCCGTTGACCCATATTTCGGCTCTGTAGTTGATGCCCATCGGCTCGAGCCAGATGCGCTTGCCCTTATAGTCGGACGGCACGATGAACTCCGTTCGGAACCAATAGGTATAGAACTCTCTTCCTGCTTTCGCAATGTCGGGAATGACGTTGTTGGCAAGTTTGTTGGTCTGCCCGAAGTAAGGCTCTGGATAGACTTTCTGCTCGACAAGGTTCGTCAGGACAGTTGCAGGCACAATGGCTTCTGCCCATCCTTGCGGATTAAAGCCAGGCATCGAGATGTCTCGACCAGTCAGCTTTGTCTCTCCATCACGCATCATGTACCAAGTCTGGCTGCCTCCGTGCCCAAGGCGAGAGTCGAGGGTGATGTAGTCCTGCCTGTCGCCAGCCACGGCGGGCAACATTGCGACGAGTGTCAATAAAGAGAAGAGGATGTGTTTCATTAGTTTATGTTGTGTGTGTCTTGGTAATTAATCTTCTAATAAAGCTGCCGCGCACCACAGGTACGGCCCTTGTCCATGATAATCGCCGGTCATTTTGGGACGGTCCAGATAGTAGTTGAAGTCGTTCTTCTTACCGGTGCCGACGCAGATGTTGGTCACGTCGCCATTATTATTAATATAAGGTATAAGGGCGAGCCATGCTTTGCGAGCGGCAGGGGCATACGTCCCCGCAGGCAACCAACCCTCCTTCACGCCACGAATAAAAGCGTAGGTGAACATGGCGGAACCTGATGTCTCGGTCCAGAAGTCGGGCTGATCGATGAGTTGATTCCAGAGGCCTTCATCGTTGCGATACTTCAGGAGGCTCTTCATCATCTTCCGATAGCCCTTCATAATGCGCTTGTAGTATGGGCTGTCCTTGGGCAGGGCTTTCAATACTTCTGTGAGTCCGACTGCCATCCAGCCGTCGCCTCGTCCCCAATAATAGGGTACGTCGGGTGCATGATAGAAGAGGCCGTTGGGACGCTGCAGTTCGTCGAGGTACTTGACCATCTCGTGAGCGGCTCGGTCGATGTATTTGCGGTCGCCGGTTGTGCGGTAGGCCCAGGCCTGCACAATCGTTATCATGTACATATCGTCGATCCACATTCGCGTCTGCCATGTGTAGCCTTGACGTGCGAGGCGCTTCTCGCTTTCCTTCGCATTGGCAGGCAGTTCCCATTGCGAGTCGGCATACGAGAGCCCCATCTGCTTGTAGCTTTCTTCCGTAGGGAAGGACTTGTAGAGACTCAGCGGCAGGGAACCGAACATATTGAAGTCCACATGGTTCTTCGCGGGGATGTTCTCCTTGTGATTTGCCAAGAGGTCGTCGAAGCGCTCCTTCATTTTGCGGATAATCACATCGTCGCCCATGGCGCGTCCCCACATGATGGCGCCGTTCCAGGTGCACACCTCGTGGTATCCCAAGTTCTTCGTGTCGCTCCAAGTCGCATGCTTGCCATCGATGAAATGATAGGCGAGGCGACGTCCCACTTCCTGCGGCGTGCTGCCCTGAGGGAAGTCTTTCAGGGCATCTTTCTTTGCTGCATTTGCCGTCAAGGCGAGCAGCAGGGCCAAAATCGTTAAAATTTGTCGTTTCATGTTGAATATTTACTGTTTAGAGGGTTTATTAAAATGAGTTTTCTTCCAATTCCATGCAAAGATAGATAAAAGTTTGCACATTATGAAGCAAATGGCCTAAAAACTTGTCTTATTTTGCTCTTTTCCTCTTTGTCTTTGCCTTCAAAAGGGAAAAGTTTACTATCTTTGCACTATCCTTTCGTGAAAAAAGAGCAATGGAGACGCATTTCAGTCTGGAAGATTCGCCGAGTTTTCGTATGATACGGCTCGATGAGGTGGACTCTACAAACAGCTACCTGCGGCGGCTCGACATGCAGGATGACCAACGCCTGACGCTTGTGACGGCTGAGTTCCAGAGCGCTGGAAGGGGAGCTGACACGAATCGATGGGAATCGGAGCGAGCCAAGAATCTCCTTTTCAGCCTTCGCCTGATGCCGGGCAACCTGCCTGTCCGACGGATGTTCGCTGTTTCGGAGGTGGCAGCCCTTGCCGTTCGAGACGCCCTCAATGCGTTTGCGCCAGGCTTCTGCATTAAGTGGCCCAACGACATCTACTATGAGGACAGCAAGGTGGCAGGCATACTTATCGAGAACGACTTGCAGGGAGCGATGATCAGGTGCTCTACGATTGGCATCGGCATCAATGTCAACCAGCGACGCTTCCTGAGTGATGCTCCTAATCCGCGTTCCCTGGCGGACATCGTGGGGCACGACATAGAGCGTCGCCTTGTGCTGGAGCAGTTCATGGAACTTGTCTTGCACTACATGAAGTCACTCGACGAGGGTAAGGATGACGTGCTTGATGCTCTGCACGAACACTATAAGGAGGGTCTCTACCGAATGGGTGAAGAGCATAAATTTATCGATGAAATGGGCGTTTTTTGCGCCAAGATTATCGATGTTGAGCAGTCGGGTCACCTCATTCTGCAGGATGAAAAAGGCATTCGACGCTATGAATTCAAACAACTAAAATATATAATATGAGATTCAAACGCATTCTTCTTAAGCTTTCGGGCGAGAGCTTAATGGGTGAACAAGGCTACGGCATCGACGTAAAACGACTGAATGAGTATGCCACACAAATCAAAGAAGTGGCTGACATGGGCGTGCAGATTGGCATCGTCATCGGTGGAGGCAACATCTTCCGCGGTTTGTCGGGAGCCGGCAAGGGCTTCGACCGCGTCAAGGGCGACCAGATGGGCATGTGCGCCACAGTCATCAACTCGCTGGCACTGAGCAGCGCGCTCGATTCTGTCGGCCAGAAGAACCGTGTGCTGACGGCTATCCGCATGGAGCCCATCGGCGAGTTCTACAGCAAATGGAAAGCAATCGAGGCGATGAATAGGGGCGAAGTGGCCATCTTCAGCGCAGGCACAGGCAGTCCTTACTTCACGACAGACACAGGTTCTTCGCTGCGAGGCATCGAGATCGAAGCAGATGTTATGCTCAAAGGCACCCGTGTGGACGGCGTCTATACTGCTGATCCAGAGAAAGATCCGACGGCCACAAAGTTCCACGATATTACTTACGAAGAGGTCATCTCGCGTGGTTTGAAGGTGATGGACATTACTGCAACCGCCATGTGCATGCAGAACAACCTGCCCATCTACGTCTTCAACATGGATATCGTGGGCAACCTCAAGCGTGTCCTCAACGGCGAGGAGATAGGCACTTTGGTGCATAACTGAACAAACGACTTCAGGGGCGAATGAAAACGAGGCACGTTAAGTTGGCAAACTTAACGTGCCTAATTTCTTAACTCAACGTGTTAAGTTTGCCGGTTCAGCACAGCGTGTTGTTCAACCTGGCGTGCCGTGTTGATTAAATAGTCATGAATATTTAATTATAGATTCATGAACATTTAATTAAATATTCATGACTATTTAATGAACTTAACGTGTCGCGTCGAGTGAGATGACGTGAAGAGTGGGGGTAGAGAGAAAGTAAAAGGCCCATGGTTTCCCATGAGCCTTTTGTCGTTTTATTTGCTTGAAGCAGGCTTGACTTTCAGTCGAGCCGACTCATGTTCGACATCACTCAAACTTGCCCAAAAGCATGCTTGGGCAATGTTTTCACTTAATCGTCGGCTTTTTCGAGAAGATGGCTTTGATGCGCGCCATGTCGAACTTGGCCGTTCTGTCGTAGAAGTAGATGCCGTTCTGCTCCTGCTCGACATCGGTCAGCTGCGTGTAGGTGTAGCCCCAGACGTTGTCGGCAATCTCCATCAACGCATCGACCTGGCCTTCCAAGCGTGCGTAGAACTCCTCCAGAGAGTGTGGTGGTTCGCCATAACCCCAGCTGGCATTGGAGTTGCCCGTCGCCTGGTCTTGTCCTTTCACCCACTTGATGCCGCCGAACTCATCGAGGAGATAGGGCTTGTCGGCTTTCTCGTAGCGCGGGTAATCATAGACCTCGTTGTCTTTCGGGCGGTTGAAGCCGGTGTTGGTGCGCGGAACGTCCAGCGTGTTGTTGGGCGTCTGGAACCAGCGCTCGCCATTGAAGATGACTTCCTTCAGTCGCTTGGGATCTTGCTCGTAGTTGTGCGTCGTCCAGATGTCTGTTTTGACGTGCACGCCGCCGCTGACGTCGCAGACGGGTCTTGTTGGGTCGAGGGCTTTGCTCAGGTCATAGACGTCGCTCACGAAACGTGGGAACTGCACGCGGTCGGGCCACCATTCCTCGTTCATCGGCGTCCAGGTGACGATGCTTGGATGGTTGCGGTCGCGCACAATCTCCTCGGTCCATTCAGTGAGGAAGTTGCGGGCAACCTCTGGGTCGTTGGCGTTCATGCCCCATGATGGTGCTTCGCCCCAGGTGATGTAGCCCAGTTTGTCGGCCCAGTAATGGAAGCGCTCTTCGAAGACCTTCTGGTGAAGTCGTGCGCCGTTAAAGCCTGCAGCC
>CACXUA010000002.1 GCA_902770725.1 uncultured Bacteroidales bacterium
CAGCGCGAATGAGCAGGAATCTTCACGCGGGCTATCTGCAGGTCCTTTCCCCTGAGCCGCCGACCGTAGCTCAGTACATTCTGCTGCTCCCTGAGCCGAAGGTTTTGCTTGAACGTACGCTCCATCCTGATGCTCAAATACTTGACAATTCTGCTTACTATCATCAAAGCAAAGGCTGCCATGCTGATGAGAAGCTCCCAAACCCACCAAAGAGGTGAGACGTACGACACTACATTATATATTACTACGAAGCCCAAAACAGCCTTCGCCAACAAGATGAGTCGGACGAGGAATGCATTCATTTTTCCCGATGAAATCAGGTATTTTACCTCTCGACTATGGTTCTTTTTGATGACAATCGGCCTTACGCAAGGCGAGAGGAGCAGCAAGGTGATGACACAACAAACAAGGGTACCATACCATTCACCAAGGAAGTGCTTGCAGATGGGTAATATCGTAGCAAAACTAAACAAGGTAAGCGCTATACTTATCGTGACATAAGCAGATGTTTGAAACAGAATAGCTGACAACAAACGCTTCCAAGCTATGCCTTTCGAAAGCCTTACACGCTCTACTCGCCTTTTTATCGAAAGCGTTTTGCCACGATTGATGAGCGACTGTATCTCGTCGCTCAATGAATTTTCTATGCGATTGGCAGCCTTCGGAGAGAGTTTTATGGCATAAGGCGTCAGGAAGGTCGTAATGATACTCACAGCCACAACAACCGGATAAAGGAACTGGCTGGTCACTCCTAACTCTTGTCCCAAGCCAGCAATGATGAAGGCAAACTCACCTATCTGCACCATCGAGAAGCCACTCCGCACAGCTGTCTGTACATTTCCGCTTGTTGCAAAATAACTTAAACTGCCGAAAAACATCTGACCCAACACGACGGCAAAGGTCAAGACAAGTATCGGAAGCCAATATTCGCTCAGCACAGATGGTTCTACCATCATGCCGACCGACACGAAGAATACTGCTCCAAAGAGGTCACGAAGCGAGCTGACACTCTTCTCAATATTCTCTGCCTCGAGCGTTTCAGCTAAGATGCTGCCCATCATAAATGCACCAAATGCAGGACTGTAACCCACCTTAGTGGCAATCACAGCCAGCAGGAAGCACAATCCAACCGAGACGACAAGCAAGGTTTCGCTGTTGATGTAGTTCTTTGCTTTACGTAATATTATAGGCAGAAGGTATATTCCCACCAAGAACCAAAGCATCAGGAAGAATCCCAACTGCAATAGACTCTTAATGAGTTCTGTGCCTTGGAAGGTCCTACTAACAGCCAAAGCACTCAGCATCACCATAAGTAAAATGCCCAAAATGTCTTCGATGATGAGTACAGAAATAACCCCAGATGCAAAACGTTTCGTGCGAAGTCCCAAATCGTCGAAGGCTTTGTAGATGATTGTGGTTGAGCTCATGCTCAGCATTCCACCAAGGAAAAGCCTGTCCATATTGCTCCAACCGAACAACGAGGCTACCATTCCGCCCACACCTATCATGCAACACATAATCATGATTGCAGTCAGGATGGGCTGCATACCCATTTTAAGTATCTTCTTAAAAGAGAATTCCAGACCAAGCGTAAACATCAAAAAGATGACTCCCAACTCGCTCCATTCGTCAATGCCGTCCATACTGTTGACCGAAGGAGTATAGGGCATGTGTGGTCCAGCAAGGAAACCTGCCACTATATAACCAAGCACAAGCGGTTGTTTCAAGCGTTTGAAGATGATAGTCACAACGCTTGCTACAACAAGAATATACGCCAAATCGGTTATAAAAGATGACACCCTAAATCAATTTACTATTTAATAATTTACTATTTACTATTTTAAATTTATTGAGCCGAAAGGTCGAGCATTCTGTTGATGGACTTTACAGCTTGTTCTGCAACTTGCTTGTTGACCTTAATCTCTGGCCATTCGTACTTCAGACAGTTGTAGAGTTTCTCCATCGTAATGAGTTTCATGTAGTTACACTCATTGCAAGCACAGGTGCTATCATCTGGAGGAGCAGGCAGGAAGACTTTGTTCGGACAGGCTTGCTGCATTTTGTGGAGGATGCCGCTCTCTGTAGCTACAATGAATTCGGTTGCTTCATCTTCCTGACTGAACTTGAGAAGAGCAGCTGTGCTGCCAACCTTATCGGCAACCTTAACAATAGGACCTTTACATTCCGGATGCACAAGTATCTTGGCTTTGGGGTGTTCTGCCTTCAACGCAAGTATCCTTTCGAGGCTGAACTTCTCGTGAACATGACAAGCGCCGTCCCACAGGAGCATCTCCCTACCAGTAATGGAATTGATGTAATTGCCAAGGTTTCGGTCTGGTCCGAAGATTATCTTCTCATCTTTAGGCAGGGAGTTCACTATTTTCAGCGCGTTACCACTTGTCACAACTACATCTGTAAGAGCTTTGATGGCAGCAGTCGTATTCACATAACTAATGACTGTATGACCAGGATGGGCTTTTACAAACTCGCCAAACTCCTTTGGCGGACAACTTTCTGCAAGGCTGCAAGTTGCATTCAGGTCAGGCACGAGCACCTTCTTGTCTGGGCAGAGAATCTTATTCGTCTCGCCCATGAAGTGAACGCCACACATCACGATGATGTCTGCATCCGTCTTTGCAGCCTGTTGTGCCAGTGCAAGACTGTCGCCCACGAAGTCAGCGATGTCCTGTATCTCACCCTGAGTGTAGTAATGTGCCATGATGACTGCATTCTTCTCCTTGCACATCTGGCGTATTTCAGCCTTCATGTCCGTTCCCTGCGGCACAGGTTCCGTTACGAAACCGGCAGCCTTCCACTTGTTGTCAACCATATTTATATTATTATATATATTTTTATATTTTATAAATAAATACTTTATTATTATGATGATGGGGCGTTAATAAGTTTATAACTTTATGGTCCATTTCATCGGTCGGTATGTTATCAACAGTCTTTCAACACGTTTTTGTCAGTTATCAACTCAGTCAATTTAAGTGTTATAGCTTGTTGCAGAGTATTTTGCTTTATATTCCTTCTTAACTTTATCCACAATTATGAATAACACGCAAAGTTAATAATTTTCCCTGACATGCTGCCTTGATAACTCGCTTTTTTTATGTTGAAAGCAGATTTATAACTTTTATTGAATGTTAATAAAGGGTAGAAGAGGTCCGTTTTCCTGCTTTTATTGTGAATAACTCCCAACTTATCCACCAACTTATCCACAGAAAATGTTAACTTTGTCAACAGTTTTAGAACCTTTGTGACATGAGAAAGTTGAAGGTAACGGAGATGGGCCGCATGAGTGTGGCTGAATATAGGGAGTCGGATAAGCAGCCGATTGTGGTGGTGTTGGACCATGTTCGAAGTCTTTATAACGTTGGAAGTGTGTTCCGCAGCAGTGATGCTTTCCGCATAGAGGGTGTCGTGTTGTGTGGTATAACAGCCCAGCCTCCTCATCCTGAAATACATAAGACGGCACTTGGTGCTGAGGAAAGTGTTGACTGGCGCTATTTCAGTCAGACGGAAGATGCTGTCGAGTGGCTTCAGGAAAAAGGTTATGTTGTCCTTGCTGTCGAGCAATGTGAGGGCAGCACTATGCTTCAGGACTTCCATACGGAAGCGGGCAAGAAGTATGCCATTGTGTTGGGTAATGAAGTTAAAGGTGTTCAGCAACAGGTTGTCGATATGTGCGACGGCTGTCTCGAGATACCTCAATACGGCACGAAGCACAGCCTGAACGTCAGTGTGGCAGCAGGTATTGTGCTTTGGCACTTGTCGAAGAAATAATATCTCTATTCCTTAAAGAAAAACGCGGCACGCCGAGTTTGTAATTTCGACGTGCCATGTTGAACGATTCGACGTGCCAAGTTTGTCAATTCGGCGTGCCATCTTTACGAACTAAGCACGCCTACTTTAATTACTTCCTTATGCCATTGACGAGGAACTTCTTGGCTTCTATTCTTGAATCCTTAGCCTTAGTGATGTCGCTCTGAGTTTGTTCGTGCTCATCCTTCAAGTTTTCCATGTTGGTTTGGGTGCTCTCAATCTCCTGACGAACACTTTCGAGCTTCTGCTGAGCCTTTTGAAGGTTCTGTTCTGCCTTAGCCACATTTGACTCTGCCTTAGTGGCTTTCGACTGGAGCTTCGAGAGTTTGTCACCAGCCTTTGTGTGCTTGTTCTGCAGTTTAACTGACTTGCTCTGAGCTTTTTCCAGCGTGGATTCACCCTTCTTCTCGAGTGAAGCGGCTTTCTTAGCAACCTTGAGGTTAGCCTGAGCCTTCTTCAGTTCAGAAGATTTCTTGCTGATTTCGGACTTTGTAACAGTGCTTGCATCCAGTTTTGCCTTTTGTTTCAAGGTGTTGAGCTCGCCCTTAAGGGTAGCAACTTCCACTTCGTACTCGTTCTTCCACTGTTCACAAGTCTTGCCGTCATTCAATGTTTGTGCCATAACGGGCATTGAGATGGCCATAGCCACCAGTGCTAGAATCTTTTTCATAATGCTTAAGTTTTTGAGTTTATAAGTTTTTAAGTTGATTAATATTATGGGTTATTTACACAGTTCGATACATACTTTGTCTTGGAAGGAACGTCCGATTGCAGAGGAACTTACGCCCTGATTGATGATGGCGAAGGCGAGGGTGTGTCCGTTCGCTGCTGTGATGTATCCTGCTAGCGAGGAGATGCCAGTCACAGTTCCTGTCTTGGCTCTGACATTACCATCGGCTTCTGTGCCAGTCATGCGGCTTTTCAGGGTTCCGTCGAAGCCTGAAATGGGTAGCGAAGTCAGCAGATGTTCCTTGATCGACTCGTTTCGCCAGGCATATCCGAGCAAAGCGACGAGCATTTCGGCTGAGACATAATTGTAGAGCGAAAGTCCGCTTCCATCGGCAATTCTGTAGGGACTGGGGTCCAAACCAATCTTGCTGAGCAGTTGTTCCGTTCTTTGTCCAGCCTCTTTATGTCCTGCGCCTTTCTTTCCACCGAAGGCCGCAGTTTGATAGAACAGGCATTCTGCATAGATGTTGTTGCTGTTCTTCATCATGGGGTTCAGCAGTTCGTCTATGCTGTGGCGAATGGAATAGACCGTCTTAGCCTGTTCTCTGCCGCCAGCCGTCTGTCCTTTTCCTTTGGAATTGACTTTTATGCCAGCCTGAGAGAGTGCTTGCAGCCAGTTCTTCTCGAAGGTGTCTTTGCCGTTTACGAGCAGGGCAGAGAGTGGGCCATAGTCGTCGTCCCAGCACCAACCCCAGCCTAGTGGCTTGTCTTCGCGCATCGAGAGGTCATAGACGATGCCGCCCGTGATGCTCTCTATGCCTTGTTTCTGCCTGATATTCTGTGCCGCTTCGAACAACTCGTCAGGGCTTACCATAGGGTCCATACCGCCAACCACGATGAGGTCGCCTTGCAGGACGCCATTCACCACCTTTCCCTTCGTGCGAAACTCTGTGCGAAGTTGGTAGTCTCCGCCAAGACAATCGAGTGCCGTGATAGCCGTCACAACCTTCTGACACGAGGCTGGTCGCATCCTTTGCGCAGCATTGACGGCATAGAGAGGCAGCCCGTCCGTCAGGTCATATACGTAGAGTCCGAGCTGGGTGGTCTCGAAAAGCGACGACTGACAAAGCAGATCGAGTGCCTGCTGCTTGTCGGCCTGCCAAGTTCCTTCTGGGAAAGGACGAACCTGAGACACCAGCGGACGGGCACTCACCACAGGTTCTTCCTGCACCACACCTTCCTGCTCGCCAGTCGTGACAGGCTGCTGCACCACAACAACCTGGTCAGGCTGCTGATTGGCCTGATAGTTATGGTGGCGGACAGAGCGCTGCGAGGCACACGATGCCAGCAGAAGCAACAGTAGCAAGGACTTTGTGTATTTCATCTATTTGTGCTGCAAAAGCAAATTCAGTATATCTTATCGAGTGCAAATATACGACATTTAATTGAAAACAGGAAAAAGAAAAAAGAAAATTATCGTGCTAAAGAAAATATTCCCCTATAGGACGTTTATAAATCCCCTATGGGGCGTTTACCAAGGTATTAGTATTCCTTGAAATCCTTGGCAGCAAGGGTGATATGTATTACAATATATTACAAAAGGAAGAAAATGTTTGAGAATTATTCTTCAAAACAAAGAATAATTAAACAAAACTTCCTATTTTTGCCAGCAACAAACGTTTATACATTATATATATTATATGAAAAAGGCCAAAATTCTCCTTAGCATCGGCATGACTATCGTTATGCTCGCACTCTCGGCCGCAGAGTTCGACGGTTTTTACTTCTGGAAGAACGGTTCTTACACCAAGTTCGACCTCACCGAAATACTCTTTGCAGACGACAAGATAACCATCGGCGACAGTACTTTCGACGTGAGCGAAGTGGACAGCATCACCTTCGAAAAACCCGATGAAACCGCCGAAATTGTGACAGACACCCTGTTTATCACCTACGACGGACAGCAGGCAACGGTCACTCCGGAGAACGTGGTCGGCATTACCAGCGAAGTGAATGGGGCTGCAGTCACTTTGACGAATGCCAACGAGGATCGCGAGATGTGTTTCATCCTCAGCGGAGAAAGCACGGAGGGCAGTTTTACGTACAACGGCACATTCAAGGCTTGCATCCGACTGGCTGGTGTAAGTCTGAAGAGCACTACAGGTGCGGCACTTGACATCAAGTGCGGCAAACGCATTGCCCTCGAGCTCTTCGAGGGAACGGAGAACTATCTGGAAGATTCTCCAGACAGCCTCGGACAGAAAGCTGCCCTATATTGTAAGGGACATCTTGAGGTCAGCAAAGGCGGTTCTCTAACCGTGAAAGGCAACTATACGCATGCTATCAAGACGAAGGAATATATGCTCGTGAAGGGCTCGACTGGCAGCATCAACGTCATCGGTGCAGAAGGCGACGGCATTCATGCTGGTCAGTACTTCAAGATGAACGGCGGCTCGGTCACGGTTAGTGGTGTGAAGGGCGACGGCATTCAGGGCGAGGCGACTCAGGAAGGCGATGACTTCGACGGACAAGTCATCCTGCGTGGAGGCACGCTCAACGTTTCTGTCACCGAAAGAGATGTGGCCGCCATCAAGTGCGACAGCCTGATAAACCTCTCCGACGGTAACATCATACTCACCACGACTGGCGACGGCAACAAAGGCCTCAAGAGTAAGGACGAAATCCTCATCAAAGGGGGAGAAATCTCTATTACCCAGAGCGGTAAGTACATCGTGGAGAATAACGATCCGGGTTATGTCGTTGGCATCAAGGCAAGCGGCAACCTCAACATCAGCGGCGGCACAATTGTCATCAACAATACTGCCGAAGCAGGCAAAGGCATCAGTGCCGACGGCGACCTCAACATCATTGAAGATGAAACTTCGCCCACCATCAACATCAAGGCAAACGGCTCTGGCGCTGCCCTCGACCTGTCGAGAAACGTGGAGGTCGATGATGATGAAGGTGGCGATGGCGGCGGCGACGACCCCGATAACCCGGAGACCGTCTATCGCATCTGTGTCGCGCTTAGCAGTACAACCAGCCAGTACTGGAAAAACGTCGTATATCTCTACAACTCGACTGGTACCAGGATTGCCCAGCTGACCAACAGCATCACCGTTCAGGCTACAGGTCAGACTACAAGGACCTTCTATTATTATGACTTCGACGAAGCCCCCGACGGTCAATTCTACTTTGCGAGCGACGATTACACCCGTCAAGGTGGCGGCGGTCCTGGCGGTGGCGGCGGCGGACAACTCTATACGATTCGCACAGGAAACGTCAACGGACCGACCGACGCGAACCCCTCTGTCTATTACTATATCAATACTTCGAATTCCACCAGAAGCGGCTCGGTCTATACGTTCACCGTTACTGACTACACAACTCGCTACAAAGACGGTACCATCACAGGCAGCGGCTCCGTAACACCCTCCAGCGGAAAGTTCGCAACAGCCGCAGGTATCAAGGGCGACGGCAACATCACCATCGGCGGCGGAACCATTATCATCAACAACACGGGCGCTGCTGCGAAGGGTATCTCTTGTGATAAGGTGCTTACCACAACTGGCGGAAATCTAACCATCACCAATAGCGGAACAGGCACCGGAACCACCAGCAGCTACTCGACAGCCAAGGGGCTGACCTCCGACGGCAGTATAGACCTGCAAGGCGGAACCGTCTCCATCACAATGACTGGCCAGGGAGGCAAAGGCATCAAGAGCGACGGGACGCTCGTCATCGGCAAGAGCGACACAGAAGGACCTACGCTGACCGTTAGTACGACGGGTGCCAAGTATCTCAGCACATCGTCGGCCAAAGCCATCAAAGCCACAAGTACCATCACGATAAATGGTGGCGAAATGGTCGTCACAACTGGTCAGAATGGTGCAGAAGGCCTGGAGAGCAAACTGAAGTCGAACGCCTCGATTGTCTTCAAAGGCGGCAAGCACTACTTTAAATGCTATGATGATTGCATCAACACGGCTGGAGCGATTAAATTCGAGGGCGGCATCGTCGTCTGCTACGGCACTGGAAACGATGCCATCGATAGTAATTACGGACAAAGCGGCGCCATCCAAATTGGCAATGGCATTGTACTGAGCTACTCGGCAGCCGGTGGTCCGGAAGAAGGCTTCGACTGCGACAACAACTCCTACATCCAGATAACAGGCTACGGCATCGCTATTGGCGGCGGCGGTTCGCAAGGCGGCGGTGGCGGCTGGGGCGGTTGGGGTGGCTCCTCAAGCGGTATTGGAAGTGCCGTTCAGGGCTATAGTCTCAGCACATCCAGCATCAGTTATGCAGCAAACCGCTATTACACGTTGGCCGATGCAAGCGGCAACAACCTCGTCACCTACTCGGTGGAAGGCAGCTTCAGCAGCAGCCTGTCACTCTTCACGGCTACCGGTATGACGAAAGGCAGCACATATACCCTCAAATATAATAACTCAAAGCCTGCTGATGCCACGACCGAATGGCATGGCATCTACCTGGGAAGTTCAGCCACGGGTACTACCCAAGTGCTGAGCTTCACAGCACAGTAAATTATTTCCGACGGTATAGCCGATAAGTTATGAACGCGTGCTCCGGCGTATAAACACGTTCGATGAGACTGTTCATGTAGCCCAAGCTCCACAGGAATTGCAACGGGTGTAGGATGAATTCATATCGGCGTGCATCCGAGGCCTCTTGTATCAGTTCATAGTCTCGCGTCAGGTCAGGATGGAATGAGCCATAGTAGATGGGCTCTTCTGTCTTCATAATGAGATACTTTGCCTGGCGCGACTCCAGATAAGCTGTTTGCTCTGTGACAAGTTCCTCTACATAAGCATTTGGCGTAACGAAGAACTTGATGGGAGGCAAGCAGTCGGTGAGCGTATAGATACCCGTATCGTATGACCTAATCGTCAGCACTTGTTTGTTGGGATCTTTGTCGGCATTCACCGTTTCAGCCAAAGGCAAAACGGCGTGAGGCAGGTTGCCCGTGAGCAAGGTCATGAGGTTGTAGTTCGTTGCAACTGCAAGCAACGTAAGCACAACTGCTCCGAAAGCGATGACAGCACGCGATTGGATTCTGCGGACAAAGTATATCACGAGTGGAGCAAATACGAAGATGATGAGGAAGTAGTACAGATAGACCTTAAAGAGAACGAAGGTCAGCAGTTCGGCTCCCCAGCAGCATGCTATCGCCAACTTCACTTCGCGAGACGTCCGAACAAGTAAAACAACACTTACAAGCAAGACCCAGCCAGCCAGTTTAAGTGGCATGAACCACCACGCTTCAGGCGAACCCACGCTGCCAGCATCGACGTATTTGAAGATGTTGAAGTAGAAGTAAGAATAGTAAAGGTCCTGAATGTTGCCGTGCAGGATGAAGTACAGCAATACACCTATCGTTACTATTGCCAATCCCACTATGCCCCATGCCAGACATCGCAACAGAAGATTCATCTCTCGACGCTGCCATGCCAATATGCAAAGGGCAATGAGTGCTCCCATACACATAGCCAGCAGCGTGAACTTCGTCCAGAAGATGGCAGCCATGAGTGCACCAATGATAACCGACTCCTTGATGTCAGGGAACTCATTCAGCTTAGCATATCGCAATGTCTTGTACAGGATGTAAAGCAAGATAGGCAGTGACAATTCCTCGACCGTATCGCCATAACACATGAAGTCTGTGGTATAGGTCAGTATGCCAACGATGCAGGTTGTAATCAGGCTTATGCCATGTCCGGCAAACATACGCATCGTCTTGTAAGAGAAGACAAGGAACATGAAGCAGCAGAGTATCTCGAGCAGATAGATGCCAATAAATGTCTTGGATGACAATGCTGCAGCCCATTCATGGATAAAGAAGAGCAAAGGACCCTTCTGGTCGTGCACATCAGTGTACAGCAACTTGCCAGAGAGCATGCTCTTGCCTATAGCCATGAACCAATTGACATCGTCGTGGGGTTGAAGAGGGTAAATCCACGAACAGCAACTGAATAGTGTGATGAGGGCTATTGCCAGCAGGCAAAGTAGCAGAGGTGTTTTACAGTCTTTCATCTTTTATATTGAAACGTGGACGACGCTTGACTTCCATGTATATCTTGCCGATGTACTCGCCCACAATACCAAGGCCGATAAGTACACAGCCGCTGCAGAACCAGATAGACAAGATAAGCGATGACCAGCCGGTTATTGCTTTATGTTGAATGATACAGACGATGACCCATATCGTGATACCCAATGCAATCAATAGGAAAATAAGTCCCAACCACAGCACCATATGAACAAGACTCATGGAAAAGCTTGTTATGCCGTCGAATGCAAGGTTGAGCATCTTGGTAAGGGGATATTTGCTTTCACCAGCCTGACGTTCCTTACGAGCATACTCCACCTGAGCCGTTTTGTATCCCAGCAAAGGAACTAAGCCACGCAGGAAGAGGTTGCGCTCCTCGTAATGCAGCAAAGCTTCTACTGCTCTACGCGACATGAGACGATAGTCAGCATGATTATAGACAGTCTTCACGCCCATCTTGCCCATCAGCCTATAGAAGGCTTGTGCTGTGGTACGCTTGAACCATGTGTCAGTCGCACGAGAACTGCGAACGCCATACACGATGTCATTACCCTGCAAAGCCAGCTGCACCATCTCCTTGATGACAGTTTCATCGTCCTGCAAGTCTGCATCGATAGTCACAGTCAGGTCGGCAAAACGTATGGCAGTAGTAAGTCCGGCCATAAGGGCATTCTGATGTCCACTGTTGTGAGCAAGACTGATACCGGCAATGCGTCTGTCCTCTGCATGCAACTGCTCAATCATGCTCCATGTGGCATCATGACTTCCATCATCTACATAGAGTATTCGGCTATCAGGACTGACAATCTCCTGCATTCCTTCAAGCACAGCGAGCAAATGCTGAGTGGTCTGCTCAAGAACAGGCTCTTCGTTATAGCATGGTACAACGATTGTGAGGCAAGGTTTCTTCTCTGTTTCCATAGTCTTAGTATTTATTGAATCAGCAAGCAATCTTAAAGTTATTTGGCAATGCAGTAAGCCACATTATCTCAGAAGACTGCCCTTACGATTTGGCAGACATTGTCGGGTTTGGCCATAGTATAATAATGTATAGCAGGGAAATCATGCTCAAGAAGTTCGCGGCTCTGCTTGATGGCCCAGTCGATGCCGGCCTGATATGCTTCTTCGGCTGTCTTTGTCTTACTCATCAGGCTGACAAGTTCCTGCGGAATGTCAATGTGGAAGGCACGCGGAAGCAGGTCAATCTGCTTCTTCGACGAGATGGGTTTGAGGCCGGGAATGATGGGAACGGTGATGCCAGCCTTTCGACATAGTTCGACAAACTGGAAGAATTTCTTGTTGTCGAAGAACATCTGAGTGACGATATAGTCGGCTCCTGCTTCCACCTTCTGTTTGAGATGCTGGATGTCGGTCTCCAGATTGGCAGCCTCGAAGTGCTTCTCGGGATAAGCTGCCACGCCGATGCAGAAGTCGGTGCTGAGGCCTTGCTTCACTGTCGGGTCGAGATATTGTCCGCGATTCAGGTTGCTTATCATTCCGACAAGTTCCGAACTGTGCGAGAAGCCATCGGGCTCGGGGATGAAGACCTTTTGGCCAGGGAGCGCATCGCCTCGTAAAGCCATGATGTTACTGATGCCCAGGAAGTGGAGGTCCAGCAGTTCCGATTCGACGCGGCTGCAAGACGAACCGCCGCAAATGACGTGAGGAACGATTTCCAACTCGGGATAACGACGCATGATGGCAGCCACGATGGCAACTGTGCCAGGTCGTTTGGCTAGTGTCATGCGGGTATAAGTGCCGTCGGCATTGGGCACATATTCAATCTCGTCGCGGTGACAGGTTATATTGATGAAGGGAGGTTGGAACTCCATCAAGGGGTCGAGGCTCTGGTAGAGTCGGCTCGCATCACTTCCCTTCAAGGGGGGGACGAGTTCGAAACTGGCGAAAGGACGTCGTTTGCTGTTCAGTATGTCAATGACTTTCATGTTATGATGAGTGTGTTATGAACTTAGATAAGAGTTGTTCGCCTTCCTCGATGGTGATGCCGCGACGCTGGCAATAGTCGCGGAGCTGTTCGCGGTCGATGCGGCCTACAGGGAAGTATTGAGCTTCGGGGTGGTGGATGAACAGGCCACACACGGAGGTCGAGGGCTGAATGCTGTAGTGGTCAGTCAGCGTGACATCCAGTTTCTGTTCAGCCTGCAGTCTGTCGAAGACGATGCGCTTAAGCGAATGGTCCGGGCAGGTGGCATAGCCGAAGGCAACTCGCAAGGTATTATTATCTTTGTGGTGTTGCGTCTGAAGCCATTCTGCAGCAGCTTCGGCCAGACGAGCACAGAGGGCATGTGTCATCAGCCGTTCTTCTTCGTTGGTCGATTCTTGCAGCGGTCTGGCTGTCACCAGGAAGAGTCCGATGGGGGAGGGTTGTTGCTCGTCGAAGTAATCTGCGAGACAACGGTAATGATACGCAGCAGACTGACTGCGAAGCATGGGCAGGAGTTGTCCGTCTTCACAAAGAACGATATCATTCCCCCTTCTTGTCGCCGCCTCTTCCTTATATAAAGCTTTCACCTCAAGCAGGCTTTTTTGCAGGAGTGACTCAAGGAATTGCTTACCTTTCTTTAATGTCTTTTCCGCCTCAGGGTTGACCAAGAGCTGAGGCAGTGTCTCGCCTTTGAAACCCCAGAACAGCAGGAACATCCGCCAGTCGATGAGGGAAAGGAGATCTTCGCATTGAACATTGAACATTGAACATTGAACATTAACGGATTCGCTGTTCTGCCAATGGTATTGTGGACGTAATAGGTTGGCTTCCTCATAGGGTGTGAGGGGTGCATGATGCTCGTTATATGCATCACGTATCTGCCCCTGTTCGTCCTTTATTTGCTCGATGAAATCGGTCTTTTTTGAAGTTAATCGCTTTGCCAGCACTGATGTTTGCGAGGCATCGCCACCATAAATGACCAGACCATCATAGAGGGGTGCTAACTTCACTGCAGTGTGAACAGCCGATGTTGTTGCTCCGCCTACCAGAATAGGTACGTCGAGATGCTCTTCTTGGAATGTTTGGCAGAGTTTCTCCATCTCCTTCAATGACGGTGTAATCAAGCCGCTGATGCCGACAAGGACAGGTTTATGCTCTTTTGTGGCTTCCAGAATTGTCTCGCACGGCACCATAACGCCGAGGTCCACCACTTCGAAACCATTGCACGCAAGCACGATGCCGACGATGTTCTTGCCGATATCATGCACATCGCCGTTGGCTGTGGCGAGTACTACACAAGGCTTCAGGCTGCCTCCAGTTGCTTTGTCCGAGGCATCGATGTATGGTTGCAGAATAGCCACAGCATCCTTCATGACCTGAGCAGAGCGGACGACTTGTGGCAGGAACATCTTTCCTTCGCCAAACAAGACACCGATGTGCTCCATGGCCTGCATGAGTGGTCCCTCGATGACCTTGATGGGCTGACCATATTTAGCAAGTGCCTCGGGCACATCTTCCACGAGATGACTGTTGTCGCCCTTTGTCAAAGCGAGTTGAAGACGCTGTTCAATGGGGAGATTCGGGGCGAGGGGCATGGAGCATGGGGCAAGAGTTTTGTCTGTTGAAGCCTCATTCTTTAGTTCTTCACTCAAGGCGAGCAGCCTGTCGGTGGCTTCGTCGTCGGTGTTCATGATGACATCCTCGACTGCGCGACGCAGGTTTGGGTCGATTTCATCGTATATTTGGAGCATCGACGGATTGACGATGGCCATATCGAGACCTGCGCGGATGGCGTGGTAGAGGAACACCGAGTGCATCGCTTCCCTTACCTTATTATTACCACGGAAAGCGAAGGAGAGGTTGCTCACACCGCCACTTGTCTTTGCGAAGGGCAGGTTCTGCTTGATCCATTCTACGGCGCGGATGAAATCGACGGCATAGGCCTGATGCTCTTTAATGCCCGTTCCAACTGAAAGAATATTGACGTCGAAGATGATGTCCTGTGGCGGGAAACCGATGGAAGTCAGTAGGTTGTAGGCACGACGAGCGATGGCAATCTTGCGTTCATATGTCGTGGCTTGTCCTTCTTCGTCGAAAGCCATCACGACAACTGCGGCACCCAAGCGTCTCAATTCAAGGGCTTTACCAAGGAAATCCTGCTCTCCGGCCTTGAGACTTATGGAGTTGACGATGCATTTGCCTTGAGCGTTCTTCAGTCCGGCCAGAACCGTCGGCCAGTCGCTGCTGTCGATCATCAGGACGGCCTTGCCCACGGCAGGTTCTCCGCTGATGTGCCGGCAGAAAGTCTGCATTTCGAGTTGGCTGTCGAGCATGGCATCGTCCATGTTGATATCGATGACCGTTGCCCCGCCCTCTATTTGGTTTCGTGCCACAGAGAGTGCTTCGCCGTATTGCTTTTCAGCGATGAGACGGGCGAATTTGCGTGAGCCAGCGACGTTTGTACGCTCCCCGACGTTCGTGAAGTTCTGTGTTTCTCGGTCGATGAGCAATGGTTCAAGGCCCGACACACGCAGTTTGTTGTCTGCAGCAGGAATGGTTCTGGGCCTGATGTCGCGCAATGCGTCAGCAATCGCCCTGATGTGTTGTTCGTCAGTTCCGCAGCAGCCACCGGCGATATTGATGAGTCCGGCTTCTGCCATCTTGCGGAGATGCGAGGCGGTGAAGTCGGGAAGTTCCTCATATTCACCCATTTGGTTGGGCAATCCGGCATTCGGATAGATGGAAATTGGCAGCGGAACATTGGCCGAGAGCTGTTCCATGAAGGGTCGCAAATCAGTGACGCCGAAGGAACAGTTCAGTCCGAAACTGAGCAAGTAGGGATAGTGGCTGACGCTTGTATAGAAGGCCCAGAGCGTTTGTCCCGTAAGGGTTCGGCCGCTTCGGTCGTTGATTGTGACCGACACCATGACCGGAATTTCCCGATGAAACCGTCGGTTTATGTCGCTTATGGCATAGAGAGCGGCCTTCGTATTGAGGGCATCGTAGCAAGTTTCCAAGAGGAGAAAATCGGCGCCGCCTTCGAGGAGTGCTTCTGCTTGCTCGCGATAAGAATCGGCCATTTCATCGAAAGAAACGGCTCTTTTGGCGGGTTGACTCATGTCGGAAGGCAAGGTCAGCGATTTCGACGTGGGACCCATGGAACCAGCCACGTATATCTTCCTGCCAGACCCTCTCCCAACCTCTCCCTTATAGGGAGAGGAGTTAATAGTTTTGCCACTGATAAAGCTGTCAGAAGAAGTAACTTCTCCCCTCCCTTCAAGGGAGGGGTTGGGGGTGGGTCTGTCGGCCACTTGTCGGGCCAGCCTTGCACCTTCGCGAGCCATTTCTGCCGCGATGTCCGAGCAACCATATTCATGTTGGCTGATGCGGTTGGAGGAGAAAGTGTTTGTGGCAATGATGTCGGCTCCGGCCTCGATGTAGAGTCGGTGAATCTGCTTGATGACATCGGGTTCCGTCAGGCAAAGGACATCGTTGTTGCCCACCAAAGAGACTGGCCACGAGGCGAATCGTCCCCTGTGGAAACTCTCTGGGGAAAGCCCGAAAGCCTGTATCCTGGTGCCCATCGCTCCGTCGAGAATGAGGATGCGCTGAGCCAGTTGTTCCCTTATTTCCTTAAACGTCTGCTCCATTTCCGAGTGCAAAGGTACAACATTTAATTCATAATTCATAATTCATAATTCATAATTATTGCCTTGCGGGCAGATGTTTGTGGAAAAGCTTTGTGGTTTGCTAGAAAACGAAAGGTGCAGCATTTGCCATCTTTGCATGGAGCGTCTGAAAACATGGCGTGCCAAGTTGCCAAACATGGCGTGCCGAATTGGTCAAGATGGCGTGCCAAGTTGGTCAAGATGGCGTGCCGAGTTTTTCAACTAGGTGTGGCTAGTTTTTAGACGCTCCAGCCCATAGAGTAAAAGAAAAAGTGATTTTTCTTTTGTGGTTCGCTGCGTAATTCGTAAATTTGCAGCCGAAAACATGTCATTTAAGACAGAAATAAGTCATGATTAAGAAGAGTGAATTCCTGATTATAGGCAGTGGCGTGGCTGGTATGAGCTATGCGCTGAAGGTGGCGAACGCAGGCAAGGGCAAGGTGACGCTCATCTGCAAGACAACCCTCGAAGAAGCCAACACGGCAAAGGCTCAGGGCGGCATCGCTTCGGTAACGAACCTCCTGGTCGATAACTTCGAGAAGCACATCGAGGACACCATGATTGCGGGCGACTACATCAGCGACCCCGCAGCCGTTGAACAAGTGGTGCGTAATGCGCCGCAGGGTATCCGGGACCTCGTGAAATGGGGCGTCAACTTCGACAAGAAAGAGGATGGCGAGTTCGACCTGCATCGCGAAGGCGGTCACTCGGAGTTCCGCATCCTGCATCATGCCGACGATACCGGTGCCGAGATACAGCGCGGACTGATGGCTGCTGTTCGTCAGAATCCAAACATCGAAGTGCTGGAGCATCACTTTGCCGTCGAGATTATCACCCAGCACCACTTGGGCATCCGCGTCACTCGCCGTACGCCCGACATCGAGTGCTACGGTGCTTACGTCCTGAACCCCAAGACCGGCAAGGTGGACACCTACCTGAGCAAGGTCACGCTCATGGCGACAGGCGGCACAGGAGCCATCTATGCCACCACATCCAACCCGAATATCGCGACCGGTGACGGCATAGCCATGGTCTATCGTGCCAAGGGAAAAGTGCAGGATATGGAGTTCGTGCAGTTTCATCCGACTGTCCTCTACAACCCTCAAGAGACGCATCCCGCCTACCTCATCACTGAGGCGATGCGTGGCTATGGCGGCATTCTCAGGCTTCCCAACGGCGAGGAGTTCATGCAGAAATACGACGAGCGGCTCTCGCTGGCTCCCCGCGACATCGTGGCTCGTGCTATTGACCGCGAGATGAAGATTCACGGATTGGACCACGTCTGCCTCGACGTCACCCACAAAGACCCGGAGGAGACCAAGCATCACTTCCCCAACATCTACGCCAAGTGCCTCTCCATCGGCATCGACATCACGAAGCAGTACATCCCGGTGGCGCCCAGCGCACACTACATGTGCGGCGGCATCAAGGTAGATCTCGATGGGCAGAGCAGCATCCGCAGGCTTTATGCTGTCGGCGAATGCTCCTGCACCGGACTGCACGGTGGCAATCGTCTGGCCAGCAACTCGCTCATCGAAGCCGTCGTCTATGCCGATGCAGCAGCCAAGCACTCGCTGGAAGTCATCGACAAGTACGACTTCAACGACCGCGTGCCCGAATGGAACGACGAAGGCACCATGACGAACGAGGAGAAAGTCCTCATCGCCCAGGACGTCAAGGAAGTGAATCAGATCATGAGCACCTATGTCGGCATCGTCCGCAGCGACCTTCGCCTGCACCGTGCTTGGGAGCGTCTCGACCTCCTCTACGAGGAAACGGAACACCTCTTCAAGCGCGTCAAGCCCACGAAAGACATCTGTGAACTGCGAAACATGATAAACGTAGGCTATCTCATCACACGCCAGGCCCTCGAACGCAAAGAGAGTCGTGGCCTGCACTACACTATCGACTACGCCAAGCACGCGCTGGACAAGAAGAACTGAGCCGAATGGTAAATGGAACTCCGCGCATTAAAAAGCGCGCCTTGTTTCAAAAGAATACAAGAAATGATTAAATGGAAAATGTGAGGTGAAAAAGGGAATCCTCGGCATGCTCATCATTATGGAGAGCTTCTTCCTGTTGCTCTCCATGCTAATAGCCCTCCTCAATAATGAGGAAGACTGGCTTTGCTTCCTGCTCACGGCACTCGGAACGATAGCTGTCGGCTCGTTCTGTATCTTCCTGAGCCGTAGGGAAGAGAACAAACGCATGCGTCGAGCCGACAACTTCCTCATCGTTTCCCTCTCCTGGATTATCTTCTCCATCATCGGCATGGTGCCGTTCCTCTATCTTACCGACATGGATGTGGCGAGTGCTTTCTTCGAGACCATGAGCGGCTTCACCACGACGGGCGCCACTTGCATCAACGAGATAGACACTCTGCCGAAAGGTTTGCTCTTCTGGCGCGCCATAACACAATGGATAGGCGGCCTTGGCATCGTGGTTTTCTCGTTTGCTCTCATTCCCGTTTATGAGATGAAGAACAGCAACATCTATTCGGCCGAGGTGACAGGCTTGGGACTCGACAAGTTGCGACCCAAGATAGGTGCTACGGCCCGACGGGTGCTCTTGATTTATCTTGTGCTGACCAGCGCTTGTGCTTTCTGCTACTGGCTCGGCCCGATGAACCTCTATGATGCCGTCTGCCACGCTTTTACCACGATTGCGACCGGCGGCTTCAGTACGCACTCCGAGAGCATGGCTTACTTCCACAGCAGCTATTTGGAATATGTTGCCAGCCTGTTTATGGTGATCAGCAGCGTCAATTTCTCGCTCTATTACTACATGTCCATTCGCCGCAGCCGCGTGCTCTTCCAGAACGAAGAGGTGCGCGTCTTCCTTTCTTATATAGGTGTTGCAGTCGTCATCTTCATACTGCTCTTCTACTTTGCTCCTGTTCCAGAGAGTGCCGACAAGTTGTTGCCGAAGGGCTTCGAAGAGTCGTTCCGTTCGGCCCTCTTCCATGTGAGCAGTGTAGCGACCAGCACCGGCTTCTCGGCACAGAAGTTCGATTATGTGGCGTGGGGAGCCTCGTTCTGGATGCCGACAGTCGTCATCATGGCAATCGGCTCGTGTGCTGGCAGCACGGCTGGTGGCATAAAGGTCATCCGCATCATCATCTGTGCCAAGAGCGCCTTTAATGAACTCATCCAGATGTTGCATCCCAGAGCCGTCCTGGGCGTTCGTGTCAACAAGCAAATCGTGCCTGACCATAAAGTGCGACAGGCTTTGATCTTCGTCTTCATCTATTTCCTGTTGGTAGTCATCGCTATGTCCTGCTACTCCCTGCTTGGTGCAGATGTCGATACAGCACTTGGCAGCAGCATCAGCATGCTGAGCAATGTCGGTCCCGCCACAGGTGCCACAGGTCCAGCCAGCACCTTTGCTAACGTCCCAGCCTCGGGCAAATGGCTCATGAGCGCTTATATGTTGATAGGCCGTCTTGAGATATTCACCGTCCTCTTCCTCTTCATGCCAGGCTATTGGAAGGATAGAAAATAGCGAGCCGATATGTCGCAATTGTACTTTTAATGTAGAACCTATGTCACAGAAACGTACGACACCAGAGTTTATTACTGAGCTTCAGCAAGGAGAGATATTCGTGTTCGGCAGTAATTTAAGTGGTATGCATGGTGGCGGGGCAGCACTTGTTGCCTACCGCAAGTTTGGGGCTGTCTGGGGACAGGGTGTCGGCTTGCAAGGCCAAAGCTACGGAATTCCCACAATGCAAGGTGGGGTGGAGACGATTCAACCTTATGTGGACGAGTTCATCCAGTTTGCTGGGGAACATCCCGAACTGACCTTCCTTGTTACTCGAATCGGTTGTGGCATAGCAGGCTTTACGGATGACGAGATATCTCCGCTATTCGAGAAGGCGCACAGCATAGAGAATATTGTTCTGCCAGAAGGGTGGTAAAAACCAATAAAAACAGGGCATTTGTAAATGCCTCTCGTGTAGTTAGAAAACTCGGCACGTCGAGTTGATGAACTCAACACGTCGAATTGATGAACTCAGCATGTTGATTTTTTTATTATCTTAGCAGCTGACGCTTACTTCGATACCAAGCTGTCGGATACGAGCTGCTATGGATTGCATCACTTCGGGGTCTGCTTTCTCGAGTCCGGCGACGGGCGTCTCGCGATCCAAAGTGTAGAGCATGACTGAGCGAGGTTTGATGCGGGCTAACGCTTTGAGGTAGGGAACAATGTATTCCTCGCCAGTGTTATCGACGGAACAGCCTTCGTACTCGCCCCGCATGAGCATTGTCTGGATGATGCAATGGCCGCGGAAGAGTTCAAGGCAGGCAATCTGCTCTTCGACATCGTAGTGCCCTTGCGGACGATCTACATTATTTATATATATAGGGCTGACGGTGTCGAGTTTCAAGATGTTGTTGTCGAAGTGGAGGAGTGCTTCGCGAATCTCGGGCCGGCGTATCTGTGTGGCGTTCGAGAGGATGCTCATCTTGGCCGACGGGCAATAGATGTCCCTGACCTGACGCACCCTATCGACTATTTCAGGGAAATTGGGGTGCAAGGTTGGCTCGCCGTTTCCGGCGAAGGTCAGTACGTCGGGCACTATGCCTTCTGCCTTCAGTTCTTGGAGTTTGCTTTCGAGGCCATCGACCACCTCGTCGGCCGTTGGCAACGGATTCTTAGTGCGACGCTCACGGTTCAAGCCGCACTCGCAATAGATACAGTCGAAGCTGCACACTTTTCCACCCTTCGGCAGCAGATTGATGCCGAGAGAGATGCCCAACCGACGGCTGTGGATGGGTCCGAAAACAGGGGAATCGTAGATGATTGTGCTCATAACTTGTGCAAAGGTACGCAATAAAATTAAAAAATAAAAATGAAAAATTAAAAATTGAATGCTATGGGCAAAGAATTAAAAAAACATAATTATGAACTATGAACTATGGACTATGAATGAAAAAGTCGTACTTTTGCAGCGGAAATGGTACGGAAGGCGATTATAATGAGCATGTTGGTGCTCCTGAGCCCTTGTATTTTCGCTCAGGGAGAAGACGACGGACTGCTGCCGCAAGAGCCGGTGAACTACAAGCTCAAACTGCAGAGGTTCCGCTACGTGAAGCCTATCATAGAGAATGGCGACACGATGTGGTGCTACCTCTTGCCCGAGTTGTGGGTATATCCGCCAATGGTCTTCAAGAACGAAAAGCAGCGACGGGCCTACAATCGACTCGTCTATAATGTGAAGAAGGTGTTGCCCATCGCCCAGCAGGCCAGTGATCTGATTTCCGAGACTTATTTGGCGTTGGAGGCCCTGCCTACCAAGAAGGAGAAGAGCGCCCATATCAGTGCGGTTGAGAAGGAGATTAAGGAGATGTACACACCGCAGATGAAGAAGCTCACCTATAGTCAGGGCAAGCTCCTCATCAAGCTTGTGGACCGCGAATGCAATCAGTCCTCCTACGAAATCGTGCAGGCGTTTCTGGGCCCAGCCCGTGCCGCTTTCTATCAGGTCTTTGCCTGGACGTTCCGAGCCAGCCTGAAGAAAGAGTACCGCCCGGAGGAAGAAGACAAGCTCATCGAACGCGTCGTCCGTCAGGTCGAAACAGGGCAGATATAAATGCGACGTGCCGCATTGGCCAACACGGCACGCCATCTTTCGAAACTCGGCACGCCGAAATTGCCAACGCGGCACGCCGCGTTTGAAGACGCAAATGTTGCGTCTGTTTTTTTTTATTTGTTCAGGGTCCAGGAGAAGCCGTCCTTCGTGTCCTTCACCTCAAAGCCGAGGGCAGCGAGGTCATCGCGAATCTTGTCGCTCAAGGCCCAGTTCTTCTCTGCTTTTGCTGCCTGACGTTGTTCGAGGAGCATGTTCACGACGGCTCCGAAAGCCTCTTCGCGTGCCTTGTTGCTCACGCCAGTGTCCTGCTTGAGACCGAGGATGTCGGTCGTGAAGGTCTCCATGAGTTGGAGCAGTGCCTGTGCCACTTCGGCAGTGATGCTGGCCTTTTTGTCCGTCAGCGTGTTGATGACGCGGCAAGCATCGAACAGGTGGCTGATGACGATGGGCGAGTTCAGATCGTCGTTCATCGCGTCGTAGAGTTTCGTGCGCAGTTCGTCGACGTACTTCATCTCGACCTGCGGCTGTCCCTTCACCTTTTGTCCCTCCTGGAGGCGGCGCAGGTTCTTCAGTCCGTCCATCAGTCGGGCCAGTCCCTTCTCAGCAGCCTGAAGTGCTTCGTTGCCGAAGTCCACCGTCGAACGATAATGTGCCTGCAGGATGAAGAAGCGGATGGTCATCGGCGTGTAGGCCTGAGAAAGCAGCGGATGGTCACCCGTGAAGAACTGCGGCAGGGTGATGAAGTTGTTGTAGGACTTGCCCATCTTCTTGCCGTCGATGGTGATCATGTTGTTGTGCATCCAGTAGTGGACCATCTGGTCGCCCTGACTGGCGACGGCTTGAGCTATTTCGCATTCGTGGTGTGGGAAGATGAGGTCCATGCCTCCGCCGTGGATGTCGAAGTGATCCCCCAAGTACTTACGTCCCATTGCCGTGCACTCGCAGTGCCATCCGGGGAATCCATCGCTCCAAGGTGACGGCCAGCGCATGATATGTTCGGGCTGTGCGGCTTTCCAAAGGGCGAAGTCCGCCTGGTTGTGCTTCTCGCCGACTCCAGCCAACTCGCGGCTCGCATCCTTGATGTTCTCAAGATCACGGCCCGAGAGAATGCCCCAGCGGTGATCCTTGTTGTACTTCTCGATGTCGAAATAGATACTGCCGTTGCTCTCGTAAGCGTAGCCGTTGTCGAGGATCTGCTGCACCAGAGCCTGTTGCTCGATGATGTGGCCCGTGGCATGCGGCTCGATGCTTGGCGGCAAGCAACCCAGCGCGTCCATCGCCTCGTGGAAGCGATTCGTGTAGTATTGCGCTACTTCCATCGGCTCGAGTTGTTCCAGTCGAGCCTTCTTTGCAATCTTGTCCTCACCCTCATCAGCATCGTGCTCCAAGTGGCCTACGTCCGTAATGTTGCGAACATAGCGCACCTTGTAGCCAATATGCTGCAGGTAGCGGAAAAGGAGGTCGAACGTGATGGCCGGTCTGGCATGTCCGAGGTGGGCATCACCATAGACAGTCGGACCGCAGACATACATCCCGACGCGACCCGGATTGAGCGGCTTGAAGAGTTCCTTCTGCCGGCTCAGGGTATTATAAATAAGGAGTGGTTGTTCCATGTTGTAGTGTTTAGTGGTTAGAGGTTTGTTTTGGGGTGTAGATTAGAAGCCAAAGGTATTCTCTAACCTCTAACCCCTAACCCCTAACCTTTCTTTAACTTTCAATTGACTCTCCGTACTCCAGTTCGCCGTCCACAACCCAACGGAGGTCTTTAGGGTCGAACTCGCCCATCTTGTCCTTCTTGGCTTGCTTTGCGACATACTTTGCCACTTCCTCCACGTCGATGTCAATGTCTTCGTCGCCATTATGCTTGTCGAGTAAATCGACATAATACTCGCCGATGACATCGATGAAGTAGTAAAGTTCTTCCTCCGTGAACTTGTCCTTGAGTTCCTGCGGCAGGTAGTTCTGGATGTACTCGACCGTCAAACGGTCGTCCTCAGCATCTTTGAGGAGGTCTTCTTCAAAGGTACTCATATGGGTTTAGGATTAAAGATTAAAGATTAAGGAATAAGGGGTGGAAATCAGAGCATAGCCTTGATTTTCTCTTCGAGAGCGGGCTTGGGTACAAGACCTACGCTGCGGTCCACTTCCTTGCCGTCCTTGATGAAGACAATGGTAGGGATGTTGCGTACGCCAAAGCGCATTGGCAGGTCCTCGTCCTCTTCTACATCGCACTTGCCAATGATGGCCATGCCGTCATAATCCTTTGCCAGTTCCTCAATGACGGGAGCAAGGCGTTTGCAAGGGCCACACCAAGTTGCCCAAAAATCCAATACGATAGGCTTGCCGGTAGCTACCAGAGCCTCAAAGTTACCTGTGTTAATTACTTGTGCCATAATACTTATATATTTATTGGTTAATGCTATATGATAGTGCGTCGCTGTTCTCTATGTCGTTCAGGAACTGGCGCGTCACCTTGATTCGAGTGTTGCGAGAGTTCATGCGAAGTTGGTTGTGAGGATTGGTGGCATCAACAAAGACCATTTGCAAAGCTGTGTTGCCAGGATTCTCTTCCGCATACGATGTCAGCATCTCCACGTCGTCTTTGTTCAACTCATTCGTGTTGACGACAATCGTAATGCGCTCGATGACCTTATCGCTGACGTCGGCAAGCCAGTCGATATGACCGATACGAAGTTCGTACTCGCCCTCCTTGAAGCGATGTTTCTCGACGGTTCCGCTGATGAGCACAGAGCGATCCACACTCAAGAAAGCCCCCCACTTTACCCAATTATCACCGAAGAGGGCAATCTCGCCAGTGCCGCTGAAGTCCTCGATAGTAGCCACGCCATAAGGCTTGCCGTTCTTTGTTGTACCGGAACGAACGGCAGTCACGATGCCACCCAGTCGGACATTCTGGTCGGCAAAGGCAGTGAGGTAGTCCATCTCTGCCATCTTCAGGTTGCAGACATTTTGCAGGATGACGTAATACTCGTCGAGAGGATGTGCTGACAGATAGATGCCGACCAGCGAACGCTCCTTGTTCAGGCGTTCCAAAGCGGTCCATTCCTCTGCTTCGGGCACAGCAGGCTTGTTCAGTTCAATGGAATCCATGCCGAAGAGCGAGAACTGTGCCTCCATCTGTGCTTGCTGGAACTGTGTGCCATAACGAATGAGCAGGTCAAGGAAGATGTCGCCCTTCTGGTTCTCGGCAACGAACTGTTCGCGGCGAATATTGCCGGCGATGTTGTCGAGGGCACCGCTTAGGGCAAGACATTCTAAACCGTTTCGCTTGATGGAAGACATGTTTACACGCTCTGCAAAGTCGAAGATGTCCTTGAAGGCACCGTTCTTTTCCCTTTCATCCACGATGGCTTGAACGGCAGCCTCGCCAAGTCCCTTGATAGCCATTAAGCCGTAACGTATCTGCTGACGGTCGTTGACACCGAAGTCGCGATGTGATTCGTTGACGTCAGGACCAAGCACCTCAATCTTCATGGCATGACATTCCTCAAGCAACTTGGTTACTTCCTTCACATCATCCTTGCCTCGCGTCAGCAAGGCCGCCATGAACTCTGCAGGATAATGGGCTTTCATGTATGCCGTCTGATATGCCACCCACGAATAGCAAGCAGCATGGGACTTGTTGAAGGCATACTCTGCAAACTTCTCCCATTCTCCCCAAATCTTTTCAAGTGTTTTCTTGTCGTGTCCGTTCTCGATGCCTCCATTGATGAACTTTGGCCTCATCTGTGTGATGACATCCTTCATCTTCTTGCCCATCGCCTTTCGTAGCGTGTCACTCTCGCCTCGGGTAAAGCCTGCAAGCTTGCGGGCCAGCAACATAACCTGCTCCTGATATACCGTGATGCCATAAGTGTCGCGAAGGTATTCCTCGCAAGCATCAAGGTCGTATGTGATGGGCTCCTGTCCGTTCTTACGCTTGATGAACTGTGGAATCTTGCCCATTGGACCAGGACGGTAGAGGGCATTCATGGCGATAAGGTCCTCGAAGACCGTCGGATGCAATTCCTTTAGGTATTTCCTCATGCCGGCAGACTCGAATTGGAATGTGCCGACGGTTCGCCCTTCCTGATATAACTTATAGGTAAGCGGGTCGTCGATTGGAATGTTGTCCAGGTCAACATCTATGCCATGAGCCTCCTTCACGATACGGCACGCTTCCTTCAATTGAGAGAGGGTCTTCAAGCCAAGGAAGTCCATCTTGATGAGGCCGGTGCTCTCGATGACATGTCCATCGTATTGTGTGACAGCAGTCTTGCGGTCGGGGAAGTCGGGGTCGTCTGCCGTCGAAACAGGAACATGGTCGCTGATAGGGTCACGGCAAATGATGAAGCCACAAGCATGAATGCCTGTATTGCGGACTGTGCCCTCAAGTTTGAGAGCGTATTTGATGGTGTCGGCTTCTTTTTGGTCTCTTGAGAACTTTGCCTCTTTCAGTTCAGGAGTGAACTCAATGAAGTTCTCGAGCGTTTCTTTCCTCTTTTTCCCATCGGGCAAGTCAGGCAATCGTTCGGGCATAGCCTTGCACCAAGCATTGACTACGGACAGAGGAACCTTCTCCACCCTTCCGACATCTTTGATGCTATTCTTTGCTGCCATCTTTCCATAGGTAATGATATGGGCACAGTTCTCTGCTCCATACTTATCCATTACCCATTGCAAGACTTTTCCTCTGCCATCGTCGTCAAAGTCGGTATCGATATCGGGCAGAGAGATGCGGTCAGGATTGAGGAAACGCTCGAACAGGAGGTCGTACTTGAGCGGGTCGAGGCGCGTGATGCCGAGGCAATAGGCAACGACAGAGCCTGCTGCCGAACCTCGACCAGGACCTACCCATACATCCAAATTGTTACGAGCGCTGTTGATGAAGTCTTGCACGATGAGGAAGTAACCAGGGAAGCCCATGGTCTTCATGATGTGCAGTTCGAAGCGAATACGGTCGTCTATTTCTTTGGAAAGTGGGGTGGGATAGAGGCGCTCGGCACCCTCGTAGGCAAGTTTGGCAAGATAGTCTGCTTCGAACTTTATCCTGTATAGTTTGTCAATGCCGCCAAGTTTCTTTATCTTCTTTTCGCCTTCTTCTCGAGGCATGGGGTTCTCTCCATTCTCATCGCTGGTAAACTCCTTGAAGAGATCCTCATCTGTATATTTCTGCCTCCATAGTTCTTCTGTACCAAACTCCTCAGGAATGGGAAAGAAAGGCATGATGGCGTTCGACTCGAGGTCGTACATCTCGACTTTATCTAATATCTCTTGGGTGTTGGCAAGTGCCTCGGGAATGTCTTTGAAGAGGAGATTCATCTCGGCTCGTGTCTTGAACCATTCCTGCTTGCTATAGCGCATGCGATTGGGGTCGTCCAGGTCTTTGCCGGTCGAGAGGCAGAGGAGCAAGTCGTGAGCCTCCGCATCATCTTCGTTGAGGAAGTGCGAGTCGTTGGAGCAGATGAGCTTTATGCCGTGCTTTTTCGCCAAATCGATGAGGACAGGATTGACGCGTTTCTGTACTTCGTAAGTGTCACGATTGGCAACCTGTGTCGGGTTGATTACCTCGTGCCGCTGCAGCTCGATGTAATAGTCGTCGCCCCAAATGTCATGAAACCACTTGACGGCTTCTTCTGCGCCCTTGATGTCGCCGTTCTGTATCTTTTTGGGAACTTCGCCACCAATACAAGCCGAGCAGATGATGAGGCCTTCGTGGAGCTTCTCCAAATCCTTATGGTCGGTACGAGGTCGCATATAGAAGCCATCGACCCAGGAGCGCGAAACGAGTTTGATGAGGTTGTGATAGCCTGTCAGATTCTTGGCGAGAACAATGAGGTGCCAGCCGGACTGGTTCTCTTTACCTTCTTTGACGCTTTTGTCTCCACCTCTGGCAACATACATCTCGCAGCCGAAGATGGGCTTGAAGGGCTCCAGGTCATTCTTCGCTCTCTCCTTGTTGACCTTCTTGCAATAGTCATAAAGCTCTTTGACCCCATACATGTTGCCATGATCGGTGAGTGCCATTCCACGCATTCCATCGGCAACAGCCTTATCGACCATGCCTTTGATGGACGATTGCCCGTCGAGCAGAGAGTATTGCGAGTGAACGTGTAAGTGAACGAAGTCCTCCATGTGTTACATTATTATAATAAGAGAAGGCAAAGATACAAAAAAGTTTAGAGTTTGGAGATAAGAGGAAAGAGAATTTTCGTTATTTAGCAAATTTTCAGTCAACATTGCTCGATGTTCAATTTATTTTTTGTAACTTTGAGGCGCACTATGTAAAAAAACTATGGGCAAAAGGCTAAGAAAACTGAAAAAGATACGTCTTCATCACGAGGGAAAGAGCACGCTTCTATGGAGCGCCATTGTGCTTGGAGTACTGAACTTTACTATCCTACATATCTTCGAATCGAGGCTTCCCTTCGATATCTGCATAACGGTGAGTGCCATCCTGTATGCCATCCTGCTGAACTTCTTCCAATGTCCCATCCGCACCTTCGAGGGCGAGACGGAGGGATTGGTTCTGGCACCTGCCGATGGCAAGGTCGTGGTGGTGGAAGAGACGGAGGAAAACGAGTATTTCCACGATCGTCGCATCATGGTGAGCATCTTCATGAGTCTCTTCAATGTGCATGCCAACTGGATTCCTGTGGATGGAACGGTTAAGGAGGTTCGGCATTACGACGGCAATTTCCATAAGGCTTGGCTGCCGAAGGCAAGCGAAGAGAATGAGAGGAGCACCGTCATCATCGAGACCCCCGACGGAACGGAGATTCTGCTTCGTCAGGTAGCGGGTGCTATGGCTCGACGCATCGTCACTTATCCCAGCGTTGGCGAGGATTGCTATGTGGATGAGCATCTTGGTTTCATCAAATTCGGTTCACGTGTTGACCTATATCTTCCCCTTGGAACTGAGGTTTTGGTGAAGCTCGACCAGAAGACCGTTGGCAACGAGACTATTGTTGCAAAACTAAAGAACCTTACTTCAGATGATTAAACGACACATTCCGAACTCCATTACTTGCTGCAATCTCATCAGCGGCTGTGTGGCAACTGGCTGTGCCTTCTACGGTCAGTACCAGTATGCAGTATTGATGATAGTCATAGGAGCCGTGTTTGACTTCTTCGATGGCTTGGTGGCAAGGGCTCTCGGCGTATCGTCGCCCATAGGCAAGGAACTCGATTCGCTGGCCGATGTGGTTACCTTTGGCGTGGCACCCAGCGCGATTATCTTCTATCTTTTCCACGAGGTGCATTGCCCCGAGCTGTTGATGCCGATAAAGCACCTGCTGCCATATACGGCTTTCCTGATGGCGGCATTCTCTGCCTTAAGGTTGGCGAAGTTCAATCTCGACGAGCGTCAGCACTACGGTTTCATCGGTTTGCCCACGCCCGCCAATGCCCTGTTCTGGGGAAGTCTTGTGCTGAGCGAGCATGCGTTCCTGGTTTCGCTGAAGTTCAACGCCGTCTTCCTCTTCCTCTTCATGCTGTTGTTCTGCTTCTTGCTGGTCTCGGAAGTGCCGATGCTGGCGTTGAAGTTCAAGAACTTCAGCTGGCAGGATAACAAGCTGCGCTACATTTTCCTCATCGGTTGCTTGCCCCTCTTGCTTTTTGCCCCTTGCCCTCTGCACCTCATCATATTGTGGTACGTAGCCATCTCTATTGCTTTCCCGAGGTTCGTAAAAAGTGAATGATTATGAGATACAATAAGAAATGGCCGGTGCTATTGGTGGCTCTGTTCACGTTCGTGACGTTCGGATGCGCCTCGCTTCCAAGCGGCGACATCAATGTCTCGGGCGAAGCGGTTGTCAAGGCAGCGATGAAGTACATCGGTCGCCCTTACCGTCATGGTACGGCGGGCCCCAACGTGTTCGATTGCTCTGGCTTTACGAGTTTCATCTACAAGCAGTTCGACATTTCCCTGAGCCGTGATTCGCGTGCTCAGTACAGGCAGGGCGTTTCCGTGGGACGTAAGGACCTTCGCATGGGCGATCTCGTTTTCTTCACGAGCCCACGCTCAGGACGTTCCGTGGGACATGTGGGAATCGTGTCGAAGGTGGAGAGTGACGGGAACTTCTACTTCGTTCATGCTGCCAGGCGTGGCGTGATAGAGGACAGTTACCGCGCCTCTTCCTACTACTATAACCGCTACGTCGGGGCACGTCGCGTCATTAGCGACAAGGACACCCTCACCATTGCCATGTGCGGCGACATCATGATGGGTACGACCTACCCCAGCGTGCAGTTGCCCGATAACGACGGCAGGGACATTTTCCTCGATACTAAAGAGTTGACGGAGGCTGCCGATATTGCTGTGGGCAACCTCGAGGGAGCCATCACCGACGGTGGTCACTGCACGAAGGGTAACGGCCCCAACACCTACGCCTTCCGCATGCCAACGAGCTACGGGCACCTTCTGGGCGAAGCAGGATACGATTACCTCAGCCTCGCCAACAACCATGCCAATGACTTCGATACCGAGGGCATCGCCTCCACAGAACAAGTGCTCGAGGAGCAGGGAATAAAGTTCTCGGGCATCGAGGGCAGGACGGAATCGGCTGTCGTGGAGCGAGATGGCATCCGCTACGGCCTCTGCGCCTTCGGCCACAACAGTTACACGCTGAAGCACAAGGACCTCGCGACCGTGAAGCGCATTCTGGACGACCTGAAGAAGAAGTCGGACGTCGTGGTTGTCTCCTTCCACGGCGGTGCAGAAGGCAGGGACAAACGCCACCTGCCTATCGGAACGGAGATATTCCTTGGCGAAGACAGAGGCAACCTCCGCGAGTTTACTCATTTCTGCATCGATAATGGAGCAGACGTCGTCTTCGGCCATGGTCCGCACGTCTGCCGTGCGATGGAAGTATATAAAGGCAAGTTCATCGCCTACAGCCTCGGCAACTTCTGTACGCCCTACGGCATGAGCCTGACCAGCATCTCGGCCTATGCTCCTGTTGTTACGATAAAGATTGACCGGAAGGGTCAGTTCCTGGAGGGCAAGATACATTCCTTCATCCAGCAGAAAGGCGTAGGTCCGCGCAAGGACAACAGCGATGCCGTGGCTCGTGAGATAAAGGAACTCACCGAGAGCGACATCCAGGGCTCCCCCATCCGCATCGACGGCGCAGGCAACATCACACTGGCCGACGAATAACGCCGAACGGCACATAATTTTATCCCCTATAGGGGAATGTTCAACGCCCTATAGGGGAATGCTCAACGCCCTATAGGGGAGTGAGTAACGCCCTATAGGGGATGAAATGATGCCTTGGTGGGGCAGGGAAATCCCTTATTTCTTCGTGTTCTCCTTGATGATGCCGTGGCGGTAGGCGTGGAGCAGGCTGCGCAGTTCTTTTATCTGTTCCTGAATCTGGCGGCCCTTGTCGGTGTCGCGCACGCGAATGCGTCGGCCCATCATCTCCACGATTTGCTTGCTGCTCTTGATGTCAGTGCCGCTGGCTACAGCCTCTGCGGTGCTGGTGAACGGCTCGTGCTGGATGAGTTCGAAGCCGCGGCTGTGATAGACGAGGGTGTAGCCTGCGATGCCCGTCGTATGGTGGTAGGACTTCGAGAAACCTCCGTCGATGACCATCAGCATGCCGTCGGCCTTGATGGGGTTCTCGCCTTGGCTGGCATGGACAGGCACGTGGCCGTTGATGATGTGAGGGCAGACCCCCTCTAACTCCCCCGTGAGGGGGAGAACTCCGAAGTGCTGGAGGATGCGGCTGCAAACGGCAGGGTTTTCTCTGAGCTGATAGTAAGCGCCTTTCTCTTCGTGGTGCGTAGCGGGTTCGGCGAGGAAGTAACGCTCGAACGTCGCCATGCGATTCTTGTCGAAGAGTGGGCTGTCGGGACCGCACCACAGGTACCAGAAGAAATCCCGTACGGCTCCCTTCCGGCTTCCCCCGAGGGAGGAGGGATAAGCGGTGCGCATCTTGAACTCGATTTGCTGCATGAGTTCGCGTCCCTGATACGTCTTCCCGTCAATCTCGACCTGCCGCAAGCTGCCGTCGGCATTGAGGGGAACGGAGGCGTGGAAGAGGAGGTTGCTGTTGCAGACCAGGTACATCGAGCCATGACTGAAGAGGCAGCGGATGTGCTTCTGCAGTTTCTCGCTGATGCGGAAAGAGTGGTGGAGCCGTTTCATCAGGTCCTGCTCTTCGGCCGTCAGCCTGTATGGGTCGCTCGGGTCGAGGGTAGGGAAGTGGGTGTCGAGCAGCGGATAGTCTTTCCCTTCGAAGCGATAGGTGCCGCGGCTCAGGTCGATGTTCTCCAAAGTACCTCGGCGGTCGATGTTCCATTCGGGATGTGCATTGATTAACTGCCCCTCGAGTTTGAACTGAATGACGGAAATGGCCTTGTGCATCTGTGCGATGAGTCGCAGCCGCTTCTCGTCGCCTTTCACTTCGGCCAGCGTTCCGATGGGCTGGAACTGCAGGCAGGGGTCGTCGGCATATGTGTCCATGGCAAAGGTGGCCAGCGGCAGGAGGTTGATGCCGTAGCCCTCCTCGAGTGTTGCCAGGTTGGCGAAGCGCAAGGAGAGGCGCAGGACGATGGCGATGCAGGCATCCTGACCGGCTGCCGCACCCATCCAAAGGGCGTCATGATTGCCCCATTGCAGGTCGAAATTGTCGCGCGTAAGCAGGTAATCCATGATGATATGTGCCCCTGGCCCGCGGTCGAAGATGTCGCCAAGGATGTGAAGCTGGTCGATGCTCAACTTGTGGATGACGTTACAGATAGCGACGATGAAGTTTCGGGCCTGTCCTATCTGCACGATTGTCTCGACAATCCTTTGCACATAAGCATCTTTATCTTCGTCGTTGGGGCTCTCGTGAAGGAGTTCCTCGATGATGTAGGCGAACTGTTTCGGCAGGGCTTTGCGGACCTTGCTTCGGGTGTATTTGCTGCTCACGGACTGGCAGACCTGTATGAGTTGCAGCAGGGTTCGGGCGTAGAAGCCGGAGAGGTCTTCGTCCGTGCCCTCCTCAATCATCTCGAGCCGCTTTTCGGGATAGTAGATGAGGGTGCAGAGGTCGCGCATCTCTTGCTCCGGGAGCGATTCGTCGAACAGGTCGTGGACCTTCCTCTTGATGTTTCCGCTGGCATTCCTGAGGATATGCAGGAAGGCTTCATGCTCGCCATGAATGTCGGCGACGAAGTGTTCGGTACCTTTCGGAAGGCTGAGAATTGCCTCGAGGTTTATGATTTCCGTGCTTGCGCTCTCACTATTGGGGAACGTTCTGGCAAGCAGCTGGAGCAGACGCATATCAGGATAGTTCATAATTCATAATTCATAGTTCATAGTTCTGGGATGCAGGCTTCAATTCTTAGGGTCAGGCCGATGAAGTCCTGAACGCTGAGCTGTTCGGGTCGCTTCTGCATGATGGGGTCGGAGAGGAGTGCCGTGAAGTCGGGTTTCGCTGGCTGTTCTGCCTCGAGGGCTGTGAGGAGCGGCTTGATGTTGTTGCGCAGGGTCTTTCTCCTCTGGTTGAACGTCGTCTTGACCAGCCGCTTGAAGAGCCTCTCGTCGCAGCCCAAATCGGTCGTCTTGTTGCGGGTCAGGCGTATGACAGCGCTGCGAACCTTTGGCGGCGGGTTGAAGACGTGAGGTTCTACGGTGAAGAGATATTCCACATCATACCAGGCCTGTACGAGGACGCTCAATATGCCGTAGGTCTTGCTGCCAGGTCCCGCTGCCATTCGCTCCGCAACTTCCTTCTGAATCATGCCTGTGCAGCAGGGTATCAAGTCCTTGTTGTCGAGCATCTTAAAGAAGATTTGCGAGGAGATGTTATAGGGGTAGTTGCCCGTCAGGACGAATGGCGAGCCCCCGAAAGTGCGGTCGAGGTGCATCTTCAGGAAGTCGTCTTCGATGATGTTGTCCTCCAGGTCTGGGTAGGTTTTGCGGAGATATTCCACGCTTTCGTAGTCTATCTCGACAACTTTGACCAGCCGCGGCTTCTGGACCAGGTATTGAGTCATGACGCCCATGCCAGGTCCAACTTCCAGAATCGGCAGTTCTGGACACGCATCAACCGTGTCGGCAATACGCGAAGCTATGCTCAAATCGGTCAAAAAGTGCTGTCCGAGGAACTTTTTTGGCTTAACTGCTCTCATTCTCCTTAATTCTTTGTACATTTGCACTGCAAAGATAAGAAAAAAAGTTCATTTAGGACGTGCAAAGAGTAAGAAAGTTTATAAAGATTGGTGTTCCTTTAGCTTTGGCTGTTGGCATACTTTGGTGGATGTATCGCGGCATAGGTTGGGAAGAACTGACGGACGCTTTGGAGCACAAGATGTCGTGGACGTGGATGCTCCTTAGCATGCCGTTTGGCATTCTGGCGCAGGTGTTTCGAGCCATGAGATGGCGCCAGGTTTTGGCTCCAACCGGTGAGAAACCGCGGCTCTCGACTTGCATCCATGCCGTTTTCCTCAGCTACGCCAGCAGTCTGGTTGTGCCCAGGGTGGGCGAGGTCCTGCGTTGTGGCGTCTTGAAGCGCTACGAGGGAACCAACTTCACCATGAGCGTCGGCACGGTCGTTACGGAGAGAATCATCGACACCTTGCTCATCCTGCTGCTTTCCCTGCTGACGTTCCTGACGCAAATCCCTGTCTTCCTGAACTTTTTCCGCGAGACGGGCGTCTCTTTGGGCAGCCTGCTGAGCCAGTTCACTGTGGCGGGTTGGCTGGTGACGGCTGTTTGCGGACTGCTGGCCCTCGTTTGCGTTTGTTTAGTTGCTCTTAGGTTCCGACTCTTATCGAGGACGAAATCCGTCCTTTCCGACTTGAAGAACGGCCTGCTTTCCGTCAGGAAGGTGGAGCATCCCCTGCTTTTCTGGTTCTATTCGATAGGCATCTGGGTGAGTTATTACCTGCATTTCTACCTGACGTTCTATTGCTTCGACTTCACGGCAGGGCTTGGGCCTTTGGCAGCCCTCGTGGCTTTCGTGGTCGGCACGTTCGCCGTGCTGGTTCCCACACCTAATGGAGCCGGCTCATGGCACTTTGCTGTCAAGACCGTTCTGGTGCTTTATGGCGTAGGACAAACAGAGGCTGCCTTGTTCGTCCTCATTGTTCACACTCTGCAGACCCTGCTCGTAGCGCTCCTCGGCGTCTGGTCTTCTGCAGCACTTGCCTTGCGGAGGTCGAAAGAATCTCTATAGCATGTCTCAAAACGCGGCACGCCATCTTTGTCAATTCGGCGTGCCATCTTTGTCAACTTGGCGTGCCATCTTTGCCAACTTGGCACGCCGCGTTTTGAGCAGAGGCATGGCATAAGATTTCATAAAGCTGTCATTTTTTGCCGAAAACCTTGCAGGGAAACGGATTATTTGCTAACTTTGCTCCCCAATACTATATATAATAAGGAAAGTATTAACCAAAATAAACTGTTTTATGAAAGAGTTTTTCAAGTACGTGCTGGCTACGATAGTAGGTATCATCCTGACCAGCATCATTTTCACCATCATTACAATCGTGTCCGTTGCCGGTATGGTGGCCAACGAAGGAACAAGCGGCTCCGTACCTAAGAACAGCGTGCTCCGCATCAAGCTGCAGGGCGAAATCGTGGACAGAGCTGGCGAAGGCTCTCCGATGGACTTCCTGAATTATGGTGAAGACTTCACTATCGGACTCGATCAGGCACTCGACGCTCTGAAGAAGGCCGCTAAGAACGACCGCGTGAAGGGTATCTACCTCGAAGCAGGAAGCCTGGGCGCTTATCCAGCCGACCTGCAGGAACTGCGTCGCGCACTCGTCGAGTTCAAGGAGTCGGGCAAATGGATTGTGGCTTATGGCGATAGTTATTCTCGCGCAGCCTACTATCTCTGCTCCGTTGCGGATGAGGTCTTCCTCAATCCCATCGGGTCAATCGACTGGAGCGGTATGTCGAGCAAACCCATCTTCTACACCGGCCTGATGAAGAAACTCGGCGTCAAGATGCAAGTCTTCAAGGTCGGAACGTACAAGAGCGCTGTCGAGCCCTTCATCAATACTGAGATGAGCGAGGCAAACAGAGAGCAGACAATGAGCTACCTGAGCAGCATCTGGAACAATATGCTCAAGGACGTGGCCAAGAGCCGCAAGCTCGAAGTGGAAGCCCTCAACAGCATGGCCGACACAACAATCGTGCTTTGCGAGGCAAAGACCTACATCGATAATAAACTCGCAGACAAGCTCGCTTACCTGAGCGACGTGAAGGAAGCACTGAAGCAGCGCCTCGAACTGGGTGAAGACGACGACCTGAAGTTCACAAACATTGCAGATGTTGCTGCTGGAGACAACCTCGGAGACAAGGTCAGCGAAGAGGTGGCCGTCTATTATGCCTATGGAGAAATCAACGATAGCCAGGGAAGAAGCTTCGACCAAGAGCACGCTATCATTACGAAGGAAACAATTACCGACCTGCAGAAACTGCGTAAGAACAAAGACGTAAAGGCAGTCGTCATCCGCGTCAACAGCCCTGGTGGCTCAGCTTATGCAAGCGAACAGATCTGGCACGAGATACAACTCTTGCGTGCCGAGAAGCCTGTCATCATCAGCATGGGCGGCTTGGCAGCCAGCGGCGGCTATTATATCAGCTGCGGAGCCAACGAGATATGGGCTGAGCCAATGACCTTGACGGGCAGCATCGGCATCTTCGGCATGATTCCTGACGCAAGCGAACTGCTCACTCAAAAGCTCGGCCTTAGCTTCGACGTCGTAAAGACCAACGCGATGAGCGACTTCGGATCGTTCTCTCGCCCCTTTAACGCAAACGAATCCGCCAAGTTGCAAGCCTACGTCAACCAAGGCTATGAACTCTTCACAGGCCGTGTCGCAGGTGGCAGAGGCATGGCTCAGGACAGCGTGAAGGCTATTGCAGAGGGTCGTGTATGGACAGGAGAACAGGCCAAGAAGATAGGACTTGTTGACAAGTTGGGCAACCTCGACGACGCCATCGAAGCAGCTGCTAAGCTGGCAGAGGTAGAGAAGTACACCGTCGGACGCTATCCCAGCCCAGAACCCTGGTACATGAGTCTGCTCGACAAGAGCACCAATGAATACATGGAGAGCCAGATTCGTGCCGCTCTCGGCGAGTACTATTCGGCCTTTGCCCTTGTTCGCCGTATCGGCAAGATGGACCCCATCCAGGCTCGTATGCCGTTCGATCCGAACATCAAGTAAACAGGAATTCACAATTCACAATTCATAATTCATAATTAGGCTACGCCAAGAGACAGAGCGCAAGGAACTATGAATTATGAATTAACAATTATGAATTGAAGAAAGTGGAAGGTGATATGACACAGATACGCAGGTGGCTGATGCCGCTCAGCTGGCTTTATGGGCTGGGAGTGGACATCAGGAACGCCCTCTTCGACATGGGCGTGCTGCCTTCTGTGTCGTATGACATACCGATTATCAACGTCGGAAACATTACCGTGGGCGGGACAGGCAAGACGCCCACCGTGGAATATCTCATCCGGCTCCTTGCCGGGAGATATCGGGTGGCTGTGCTCAGCAGGGGATACAAACGCAAGACGAAGGGCTACATCCTCTCTACGACGGCTTCTTCGATTGAGGAAATCGGCGACGAACCCTGGCAGATAAAGCAAAAGTTCCCTGACGTCATTGTTGCCGTAGATGCCAACAGACGTCGAGGCATCGAGCGGCTTATGACGGATGAGGCTACCAAGGATGTTGAGGTGATACTCCTCGACGATGCTTTCCAGCACCGATATGTGAAGGCGGGGCATAATATTATGCTCGTCGATTACCACCGCATCATTTCCGACGACTGCCTTCTTCCTGCAGGACGACTGCGTGAACGACCCTCTTCGAGCACCCGAGCCTCGACGATCATCGTGACGAAATGCCCGCAGCACATCAATGCGATGGGCTTCCGGGTCATCCTCTCTTCCCTGAACGTCAGGCCGTATCAGCAGATCTTCTTCAGTACGTTCACCTATGAAACCATGCATCAGCTCTGGGGCGACGGCATGCTCGAACCCGAGACGCTGAGGAAAGACAACACCCACGTACTCCTCCTGACCGGCATCGGCAACCCTCGTCAGATGGAGCAGGACGTCAGGAAGTTCGTTCAACACGTGAACACGCTCACATTCCCCGACCATCATTACTTCACGAAGCGTGATGTTGATACCATCAACAGGGCATTGCAAGACCTGCCTCAGCCGCATATCATCATCACCACGGAGAAGGATGCGGCACGACTCCTGCACCTTGAAGGACTCACGGAGGAGGTGAAGCGGTGCACTTATGTACTCCCCATCGGGATAAGTATTATGCGAGACGAAAAGGAAAAGTTCGATAAAACGATTAACGACTATGTACAAGAAAATAAAAGAAACAGCTGAATGGATCCAACAAAGGATGCCAAACGCACCGACGATTGCTATTGTCCTGGGTTCAGGCCTTGGGGAACTGGCAAAGCGCATAGAGAGACTTAAGACATTTCCTTATAAAGAGATTCCCAATTTCCCAGTTTCCACGGTCGAAGGCCATGCGGGAGAACTCATCTTCGGCAAGCTCGGAGGAGTGGATGTGTTGGCCATGGAGGGCCGTTTCCATTACTATGAAGGCTGGACGATGCAGCAGGTGACGTTCCCCGTCCGCGTGATGTACGAGTTGGGCATCAAGACGCTTTTCGTCAGCAATGCAGCCGGAGGAACCAATCCGGACTTCCAGATTGGCGACCTCATGATAATAACCGACCACATCAACTACATGCCCGAGAATCCTCTTCACGGTCCCAACATCCCGACCGGGCCGCGTTTCCCGGACATGGGCGAGGCTTACTCCAAGAAACTCATTGCCAAGGCCGATGCGATTGCCGCTAAGCACGGCATCAAGGTCCAGCATGGTGTGTATCTTGCCACACAAGGCCCCACCTACGAAACGCCGGCTGAGTATCGCATGTTTGCGCGCTGGGGAGCCGATGCAGTAGGCATGAGCACCGTTCCCGAAGTGATTGTTGCTCACCATTGCGGTATAGAGTGTTTCGGTATGAGCATCATCACCGACCTGGGCGGCATGGAGAATCCGATGAAGATTACGCACGAAGAGGTGCTCAGAGCTGCCGAAGCAGCCCAACCCTTCATGGCGACCATCATCGAGGAAATGATCAAGGTATAAAAAATGAAAGAATGAAAGAATGAGGAAATTAAAGTGACATCTCCTTAGGAGCGCTTTTTCTTCATTATTTCATTGTTTCATTGTTTCATTTTTAAGAAGTTTATGGAGATTTCCGAACTGGGTGAGTTTGGTCTGATAGACCGTCTCGCGAAAGACATAACGACAAAGAACGAGTCCACCATCAAGGGCATCGGCGACGACTGTGCCATCCTTGCGCCAACGGAAGGAATGCGAACCGTGGTCACGACCGACCTTTTGATGGAGGGCGTACACTTCGACCTCACATACGTTCCCTTGCGACACCTTGGTTATAAGGCGGTTATGGTGAACCTGAGCGATGTGTTCGCCATGAATGCCAGGCCGCAGCAGGTGACCGTGAGCCTCGCCATCTCGAGCAAGTTCAAGGTGGAAGACATCGAGGACCTCTATGCCGGTATGCGTCTGGCTTGCGAGAAGTGGGGCGTCGATATTGTGGGCGGCGACACGACTGCCAGCCTGACCGGCCTGGCCATCAGCATTACGGCCATCGGCGAGGCACGGAGCGAGGACCTGGTCCTGCGTAGTGGTGCCCAGCCGACCGACCTCATCTGCGTCAGCGGAAACCTCGGCGCCGCCTACATGGGGCTGCAACTCTTGGAGCGGGAAAAGGCCATCTACAACGATCAGGTTGAGGAGGCTCGCCGCAGCGGCAGCAAGGAGCAGATGGAGGCTCTGCGCGAGGCTCAGCCTGACTTCAGCGGCCGCGAGTACATCCTCGAGCGACAACTCAAGCCTGAGGCGCGTGGAGACATCATTGAGGCGCTCCGAAAGGCTGGAATTCACCCGACGAGTATGATGGACATCAGCGACGGATTGAGCAGCGAACTCATGCACATCTGCCGGCAGAGCCAGACGGGTTGCCGCATCTACGAGGAGCGTCTGCCCCTCGACTACCAGACCGCCGCAATGGCCGAAGAGCTGAACCTGAACGTCAGCACCTGTGCCCTGAACGGCGGAGAAGACTACGAGTTGCTCTTCACCGTGCCGCTCTCCCTGAACGACGCCGTTTCAGCCCTCGAAGACATACACGTCATCGGCTACATCACCGAGCAGGACAAGGGCATGGCCCTCATTTCGCGCGACGGCGGAGAGCACCAACTCAAGGCACAAGGTTGGAATCCCCTAAAGGAGTAAAACATCGGCCTTCCTGACGCGGCACGCCATCTTTGCCAACGCGGCGTGCCATCTTCATCAACGCGGCACGCCGAATCGACCAATGCGGCACGCCGCGTTTTTTTGTCCCCTATGGAGGAATGACCAACGCCCTATAGGGGATTTTTCTGCCCCCTCTGTTGGGGGTTTTATAGTACCTATATTCTATAGTTACTATAGTTGCCCGAAAAACTCGACCGATTATTTGTCTTTTTGCTGGGAAATGTGTAATTTTGTCGCTTGATAGTGGAAATGTTTTCATGAGAGTAACTTCGAGATTGCAAATATGTCTGTTCGTGCTGGCAGCCCTGCTGTGCTTACCGGCCGATGGTGCCGTGCGCAAACGCAAAGTTAAGGCGCGTAGCAATCCCGATACACTCGTGGTGGCAATGCCATCTCCCGAAATGCCACAGTCCAGGCGGATGAGCACCTCGGCCTATCCCGTACAGATAAGCGTCACGGGTCGCGTCGTGCAGATACAAAGCGACCATAATCAGCTGCTGCCCATCTACAACCAGAACGGCGTACTCTACCTGACGGCTCGCCTCAACAAGGGCACCAACTGGCTCGGCGGACTGCCCCGAGGACGCTACTTCATCAATAACCGACCAATAACAATCAACTGATGATAAACGAAATCAACATAGATAAAATAGTCCGCGAACGTGCAGGCAAGAAAGCCAAATACATCCCGAAATGGCTGACAGGCCTGCTGGCTCGCATCATCCATCAGGAGTTCATCAACGTGTATCTGCGCCGAGGCAGGGTAGGCGTTGACTTTTGCAAAGGCGTCGTAGAGTACGTCGGTGCCGAAGTCAGCATAGAGGGCACGGAGAATCTCCCCGACGACGGACGTCTCTACACCTTCGTCTCGAACCATCCCCTCGGGGCAGTCGATGGCGTAACCCTCGGCTGGATTATCGGCGAACACTATGGCGGCAAGATAAAATACCTGGTGAACGACCTGCTGATGAACCTCGAGGGACTCGCTCCCCTGTGCGTCCCCATCAACAAGATTGGCAAGAACGCCCGCTCCTTCCCAGCTCTGGTGGAAGGAACCTTTGCCAGCGACTGCCACGTCATCATGTTCCCCGCAGGACTCTGCAGCCGTAAACAAGACGACGGAACCATCCGCGACATCCCATGGAACAAGGCGTTCGTCGTAAAGAGCGTGCAGCATGAGCGCGACATCGTGCCCATCCACTTCGAAGGAAGGAACTCGAACCGCTTCTACAACGTGGCGCGATGGTGCAAGCGGCTGCATCTGCCAAACTTCGCAATGGCCCTCCTGCCCGACGAAATGTACCGGAGCCGAGGCAAGCACTACGTCGTACGCATCGGCAAACCCATCCCCTGGCAGACATTCGACAAGACAAAAACACCCACCGACTGGGGAAGATGGGTGCAGGATAAAGTTTATAGTTTATAGTTGAGAGTAAAGAGAATTATGGAAGATAACAAGATAATGGAACCCATCGCAGAACCCATCCCTGTAGAAGTACTAAAGGCAGAACTCACGCCCGACAAGAAGTTGCGAATGACAAACAAGAGCGACAACGAAGTTTACGTTGTCACTTGGCACGACTCACCGCATGTCGTACGCGAGATAGGACGCCTCCGCGAGATAGCCTTCCGTGCTGCCGGCGGCGGAACGGGTAAGAGCTTTGACCTCGACGAGTTCGACACTTGCGAGAACTGCTATAAGCAAATCCTCGTCTGGGACCCTGAGACGGAAGAGATTGTAGGCGGCTACCGCTACATCCTCGGCAAGGACTGGCAGATAGCCCCCGACGGACAACCCGTCCTGGCCACCAGCCACATGTTCCGCTTCTCGGAGAAATTCATGAAGGAGTACGCTCCATGGACCATCGAACTGGGTCGAAGCTTCGTCACCCTCGAGTATCAGAGCACGCTCCGGGGCAGGAAAGGCATCTTCGCACTCGACAACCTTTGGGACGGCCTCGGGGCAATCGTGGTCATCGAACCTACCATCCGATACCTCTTCGGCAAGTTCACAATGTATCCCAGCTATGATCGTATGGCAAGGGACATGATTCTCTATTTCCTTAACAAACACTTCCCCGACCCGGATAACCTCATTTATCCCATGAAGCCCCTCAAGTTCTGGCACGATCCGGAACAGTTCAAGACGCTCTTCACCGAGGATGATTTCAAGGCGGACTACCGCATCCTCAATCACGAGGTACGTGCCTTGGGTTACAACATACCGCCGCTCGTCAACGCCTATATGGGCTTGAGCCCGACGATGAAACTGTTCGGCACCGCAATCAACGATGGTTTCGGCGACGTGGAGGAGACGGGAATACTCATCGCCGTTGATGAAATCCTGCAGGAAAAGCGTATGCGTCACATCGACACCTTCGCTGCAGAGCATCCCGAACTGGTGCAGATTACCAGTGGAGCCAATAGGATCTTCTATAAACCCGACGATAAGTAGAGGCGTTCATAGTGATGGAAGAGATGATGAAATGGGAGCAGTTGCTCTCCAACAAACGCCTCGGGCAGGAGGGAATGCAGCAGCGGAGCGACGACCGGACAGAGTTCCAGCGCGACTACGACCGCCTGATCTTCTCTGCCCCCTTCCGGCGTTTGCAGAATAAGACGCAAGTCTTTCCCCTGCCTGGCAGCATCTTCGTGCACAACAGGCTGACGCATAGCCTCGAGGTCAGCAGTGTGGGACGTAGTCTGGGCAACGACGTCAGCCGACTCATCCTGAAGAATCACCCGGAGCTCTACAGTACACATTTCACGGAACTGGGCAACATCGTCTCGGCCGCCTGCCTTGCTCACGACATGGGCAACCCTCCCTTCGGTCATAGTGGCGAGACGGCTATAGGAACCTACTTTAGTGAAGGCGACGGGCTGTTCCTGAAGGATTACATTTGCCCCGAGACGGGCGACGGCATCTCGCCGCAACAATGGGAGGACATCATACACTTCGAGGGTAATGCCAATGCTTTCCGTTTGCTCACGCACCACTTCAAGGGGCGTCGCAAGGGCGGTTTCGTCATGACGTACAGCACGCTGGCGAGCATCGTGAAGTACCCTTTCACCTCCGACCTGGCAGGCGACAAGCGTAAGTTCGGCTTCTTCCGTAGCGAGGTGAAGGACTATGAGTCTATTGCCAAAGAGCTTGGCATCATCAAACTTCCTGCCCCAAAGGGGTCGATCCGCTACGCCCGTTATCCGCTTGTTTATCTCGTTGAGGCGGCAGATGACATTTGCTATGAGATCATGGACATCGAGGATGCCCATAAGTTGAAGCTCCTGACGACGGAAGAGACCAAGCGGCTTTTCCTCGCTTACTTCACTGCGGAGCAGCAGCAACACATCAAGAAACGCATGAGCCAGCTGGTGGACGACGTCAACGAGCAGATTGTCTATCTCCGTTCATGCGTCATCAATTGTCTGGAACAGCAGTGTGTTCAGGTCTTTGTGAAGCATGAGAAAGCCATCTTGAGCGGCACTTTCGAGGGTTCCCTCATAGAGCACATCGACGAGCTTCCGCGTAAGGCATACGAGCAATGCGAGCGCGTGGCTTATGGAAAGATATATCATTGCAAGGATGTGGTCGATATAGAGATAGCCGGCTACAAGGTCATCACGACCTTGACCGACCTGATGGTGCAGGCGGCCACGCATTCCGACCGTGCTTTCTCGCGCTTGCTCATCAGTCGCGTCAGCACGCAGTACGACATCTTGGCGCCCACCCTCTACGAGCGAATCATGGCCGTCCTGGACTACATCTCGGGGATGACCGATGTCTTTGCGCTCGACCTTTACCGCAAAATAAATGGCATGAGCCTACCCGACGTATAATAATATATAATCCAATGAAAGTACAGATAATCAATCGCAGCCATCATCCGCTGCCACAGTATGCCACGCCGCAGTCGGCAGGCGTCGATCTTCGTGCGAATATAGAGTCGCCCATCGAGTTGAGGCCAATGGAACGACGCCTTATTCCTACAGGGCTCTTCATGGCTTTGCCTCCTGGTTTCGAGGCACAGGTGCGTCCTCGCAGCGGCTTGGCCATCAAGCATGGCATCACCGTGCTGAATACTCCGGGCACCATCGATGCCGACTATCGTGGCGAAGTCTGTGTAATTCTGGTCAACCTCTCGGACGAACCCTTCCTCATTGCCGACGGCGAACGCATCGCACAAATGGTGATAGCACGTCATGAGCAGGCCGAGTGGGAACCCGTGGAGGTGTTGTCGGAAACGGAACGCGGAGCGGGAGGCTTCGGCCACAGTGGTACGAAATAAGATGAGGTATGGCTTCCAGATAAACGCGGCACGCCATGTTGCCCAACGCGGCACGCCATGTTGCCCAACGCGGCACGCCATCTTTGCTAACGCGGCACGCCGCGTTTTCCGAAGCATTGTGCCCCTTCTTGTCTTTGTGCTTGGAGCGACAAGTCTCAAGGCACAATCCAACTTCGACTACTTCTATCTCGAGGCAGAGAAGTGCCGTCTCGCAGAGGATTTCTCGTCGGCGATGGACCTCTACCGCCATTGTCTCGACATCAATCCCGAGGCGCCCGAGGCGCTCTACAATATCGGATTGCTCTATCTTTACCTGCGCTCGGACAGCATCGGCACGGCATACATCCGTCAGGCTTGCCAGCGCGATGTCAACAATCCCTACTATCTGGAGACGCTCGCCGCACTCTATCTGAACAAGCGCGACGCTGAGTCGTCCATCCCTGTCTTGGAGAAGATGGCGTCGCTGCAGCCCAGGCGAAGCGACATCCTGTCGCAACTGGCACAACTCTACAGCACAGTCGGCGACACGGACAAGGCTATCGGAGTGCTCGACCGCATCGAGTTGCTCGAAGGATTCAGCCCGCAGGTGAGCGTCGAGAAGTTCAGGCTGTACAAGGAGAAAGGGCAGTTGGACTCAGCCTTCGTGCAGCTGCAGACACTTTGCGACGACGCTCCGCACGACATGAACCTGCGTGTAGTGGTAGGCAGCCAATACATGCTGGCCGGAGATACCGTAAGGGCACTCCAGATATACGACGAGGTGCGACAGAAGGAGCCGACAAACACGAACCTTCAGCTTGCCACGCTGGACTACCTGCGCGACAGCCGGCAGGACGGCCGCTACAATGCGATGCGCGACTCTCTGCTCTTCCTCGCCGATTCCCCCACACAACTCCGTGTGCTGATGTTGCGGTCGTACATCGCCGACGTACAGAGCGACTCGACGTATGCACCACGGCTCGAGGCCGCCTTCGACACTCTGCTCGCCCGTCCGCAGCAGGATGCTCAGGTGCTCATCATGAAGGCCGCCTATCAGGTCTATAGAAAGCAACCCCAAGAGGCTATCTGCGAGACCATGCGAAAAGTGCTCGAAGTGGAGCCGGGCAACGAGACGGCACTCCGTGAACTGCTGCAATACTATGCAGAGAAGAACGATGAAAAGGGCGTGGAAGACATCAGCCGTCGCGGACTTAACTACCATCCCGAGGAGATAGCCTATGCCTACTATCTCGGTATGGCACTGGCCGAACAGAAGAAATATACGGATGCTACGGACGTCCTGCAGCAAGGACTTCGCGTCCGGACAGAGTTCGTTTCGCCACGCCTCGTGTCGAATGTGTTCGGAGTGCTGGGTGACATCTACTATCAGCAACAGAAAGAGACCGAAGCTTTTGCGGCTTACGACTCGGCGCTGGTCTATATGGGGGACAACATCATGTGCCTCAACAACTATGCCTACTACCTTAGTCTCAAGGAAGAACAGCTCGACCGGGCTGAGGAAATGAGCTATCGCACCATCCGCCAAGAGCCGGAAAACATCACCTACCTCGATACCTATGCCTGGATACTCTTCAAGAAGGGAGACTATTCTCATGCCCGTTCCTACATGGACAAAGTCGTCAATCCCAACAAGACTGACGAAGAACTCCTGGCCGATGAGCGGCTCATGGGCAACCTCATCGAGCATGCAGGCGACATATATGCCAACCTCGGCGAACTCGAAACGGCGCTCCGCTTCTGGAAACTTGCCAAACAGAAAGGCGACGACACCTGCACGCCTCTACTCAAAAAGAAGATTAAACGTAAGAAATATATTAAATAGGTAAACAAGATGAAAGCAATCACACGACTCTCCATAATGATGCTTTGCCTGCTGCTCGCCGCTTGTGGCAGCAAGAAGCATGCCGTCTCCTCGACCACCACAGTTCCAGGCGAGACGACCATCACCACATCTCCCACCACGGCAGGCAATCAACCCGCAGATGCCAGTAAGCAGGAAGAAACTTGCATCACAGCCAAGGTTCGCATGGAACTCTCCTCGGGCGGAAGAGGCACTACTGTCGGAGGCACGCTGCGTATGAAGCGGAACGATGTCATACAGCTCTCCCTCGTCACCTTTGGCGTTCTCGAGGTTGCTCGCATCGAGATGACACCCGATTACTTCATGGTCGTCGACAAGATGGGAAGGCAATATGTCAAGGTATCCTATGGCGATGTGTCGTTCCTAAGGAATAGCGATGTGGATTTCTACACTATCCAGACCTTCTTCTGGGACGAGCAAACATACAACTACTCAGGCTGGGAACGTACGGACTTCGTAAGCCTTGCAGGAAGAAACCTCCCCACCAAACATCACATAACAATCCCCAACGGCAGCAAACCTATTAAGGCAGACCTCACGCTCTCTAACCTGAGGATAGACTCAGAGTGGGAGAAGCGTACACAACTCTCGGCGCGTTATACGGAAGTCTCAGTAGATGAACTCCTCTCACGCATAATGGAACTGACCAGATAATACTCTTAGCAGATATGACGAATAAGCTTCTTGCTCTCCTCCTTTGTGCTATCTTTGCACTTCCTCTTGCCGCCCAAAACAGCAAGAAAGTGAAGGATTTGCAGCAACAGCAGTCTAAGTTGAAGACTGAACTGCAGAAATCCAAGTCACAACTTGACCAGACAAGGAAACAGGTGAAGACAGGACAGCAGAACGTGGACTTTCTGGGACTGCAGATGAATAATAGGCTTTCGCGCATCCATCAGCTGGAAAAGGAACTCGACGACCTCGAAGCCGACATCATCCGCCTGCAGAAGAACATCACGGAGCTGGATAGTGAGGTTCGTACACGACGCCAACGCCTCAAAGCTGCCGTGCGGTATGCCAGGACGCAGCGCTCTAACAATGATCCTATAGTGTTCGTCCTTTCAGCAAAGACCATTAGTCAGATGTACAGGAGGGCGCGTTTCGCTCATGAGTATGCCAGCTATCAGCAGAACCTCGGCGAGCAGATCTTGCAGAAGCAGGCAGAGTTGCTCGATGCTCAAAACCTCTTGCTTTCGGCGAAAAGCCAGAAGAACGGTGTCCTGCATGAGGTGATGTTGCAACGCAAAGACTTGAACGTGCAACAAGTTCAAGAGCGGCAGAAGGTGGCGGGCCTTAAGAAGAAGGAGAGCGGACTGCAGGGCAAGGTGGCAGAACAGCAGAAGCAGATAGCAGCCCTCGATAAGAAGATTGAGCAAGTCATTGCCTACGAGATAGAACAAGCACGAAAGAAGGCCGAAGAGGAGGCTCGTAAGAAGGCTGCTGCGGAAGCGGCCCGTAAGGCAAAAGAAGCAGAGAAGGCGGGCAAGAAACCTGCTGCAACGTCTGCTCCGAAGCAGCAGACGAAGCCTTCCACGCCAGCGAAGTCGGGCACATGGCTTACTGCGGAGGACCGTCAACTCAATGGAACTTTCGAACAGAACAAGGGGCGTTTGCCTGTGCCGATTACCGGACAATATATGTTAGGCAGTCGCTTCGGCATTTATAATGTGCCGGGAATGAAGAATGTCCAGCTTGACAATAAGGGCACAAACTATATCGGCCGTCCTGGAGCCCGTGCTCGTGCGGTCTTCGATGGTGTTGTGTCGAGTGTTTTCCAGTTCGGCGGCACCCGAAACGTCTTGGTTCGTCATGGCAGTTATATCTCTGTCTATTGCAACCTCTCTAGCACCATCGTCACGAAAGGGCAGAAGGTTCGTGCGAAGGACATCTTGGGAACGGTTGCCGACGATGGCAGCGGCAACTGCACCTTGCATTTCCAGTTGCGCAAGGAGACTGCCAAACTCAATCCTGAAGCCTGGATAGGCAAGTAGTTTCTGCTATGACACAGTATCAGGAGATACTTCAAAAGTACTGGGGCTATGATGATTTCCGAGGCATCCAGCGTGATGTCATAGAGAGCATAGCTGAGGGGCGCGACACGCTTTGCCTTATGCCGACGGGCGGGGGAAAGAGTATAACGTTCCAAGTGCCTGCCCTTGCGATGAAGGGCGTCTGCATTGTCTTCACGCCGCTTATCTCCTTGATGAAGGACCAGGTTGAGGCTTTGCGCAAACGCAACATAAGGGCTGCCTACATCACCGGTTATATGTCGCGCGAAGAGGTGTTGGGAATCTTGGACAGCGCCATATTCGATGCCTACAAGTTCCTGTATGTCTCGCCCGAAAGGCTTGAGAGCAAGATGTTTGTCAATAAGCTGAGTCGCATGAAGGTCAGCTTTATCACGGTCGATGAGGCACACTGCATCTGCCAATGGGGCTATGATTTCCGCCCGTCTTATCTGGAGATATCGAAGATTCGAGAGTTCTTCCCCGACCGTCCCATCCTTGCGCTTACGGCTACGGCCACTCCTAAGGTGGTAAGGGACATACAGCAGAGGTTGCAGTTCCGCCAGGAGAATGTCCTGCAGATGAGTTTTGCACGAAGCAACCTGGCATATATCGTCAGTAGGGAAGACGATATGCTGCAGGGCATCGTGCGTGCTTTGGAGCGCATTCCCGGCAGTTGCATCGTCTATACCCGCAGCCGGAGGAAGTGTAAGGAACTGGCCGAACAACTCAACGCATTAGGCTTCTCTGCCACATTCTACCATGCGGGTTTGAATGCCGCACAGAAGAACGAGCGTCAAGAGCGCTGGCGGCGTGACGAGTTCCGCATTATGGTGGCTACCAACGCCTTTGGTATGGGCATCGACAAGCCCGATGTGCGTCTGGTGCTTCATGCAGATATACCGGATTCCATAGAGGCCTACTTTCAGGAGGCCGGCCGTGCGGGTCGAGACGGGAAGAAGGCTTATGCTATTCTGCTGACGTTGGGGAAGGAGCGACAGATAGTGGCGCGTCGGCTGTCGCACCAGTTTCCTGAACTCGATTATGTGCGTAATGCTTACGAGTTGCTGTGCTGCTTTCTGGGCATCGCCGAGGGGGAGGGCATGAATGTCATGCGTGAGTTCAACCTCGAGAAGTTCTGCAGCACCTTTGGCTATTACCCGACGACGCTCGTCAGTGCGCTCGACTTGCTGGACAAGGCTGGCTACATCGAGTATCGCGACGAGGAGGAAGCGTCCAGCCGACTGCGTATAGACGTCACTCGAGGCGAGCTTTTCGGTGCGCTCTTTCCGTCGGAGGAGCGGCTTGTCCTCTCTGTGTTGCGTCATTATGGCGGCATCTTCGTCGATTATGTCTATATAGATGAGGGCTTGCTGAGTAGCGATACGGGTCTTTCTGTTGACGACATTTACCAGACCTTCATTCGTTTGTCGAAGCTTCACCTCATTTCGTTTATTCCCCGAAAGCATTTGCCCTGCGTCACCTTCCGCACTCGTCGTGTCGATAAGGAGAAGGTGTATCTTCCCCGACTTGTTTATGAGGAGCGACGGAGGCATTATGAGGAGCGCATGGGTGCAATGTTGAAGTATGCCGAGGAGGAAAGCAATTGTTGTCGCAGCCGCATGCTGTTGCGCTATTTCGGCGAGGAAGCGGACCACGATTGCGGCATCTGCGATGTCTGCAAGCGCAAGAATGGACATTCGCAACCAGAAGAGGCTTATGAAGCTCTGCGTTTGCACATCTTGGATCAACTTCGTGAAGGGCCTCGCAACTCTTACGAATTGGACTTTGCGGGCTTCGAAGTCGACCTTCTCGAAGAGGTCGTCGACAGAATGAGGGCAAATGGAGAGATTATCTTCGAAGGTCCACTCTTGAAAGTTCCCAAGCAGTCTTAATAAACTAGGCACGCCTAATTGGAAAACTTAGCGTGGGTCGTAGGCAAACTTCACACGCTTAGTTGCCCAACTTAACGTGTTACGTTTTAGTTTTAACTGTGGAGTATTTAATGGCTATTGTTTATTGGTTACAGGTTATTGAACATTTGTTTTTATTTCTTAACTCTTAATTCTTAATTCTTAATTCAATCCATGTATGTATTATGTAGGCTTTATGTATGCTTGCAATTGGTTGAAATCCTTTGTTTATATGGATTTCAAGCAATTTCATGTAGGCATGTAGGTAAGAATAGAAATTTTTGAAAAACTTTTTGCAAAACACTCGTCACTCATCAAAGTTGTTGACAATGAGAACGTAATACCCTGATGAGTATATGATGAGTCGTCAAGCACTCGTCAGGCTCTATCATCTTGATTGTCTTTGTGTTAAGAACCAAACCTGACGAGTGATGAGTGTTTCTTTAAGAGGTAGTGTTTTTTGAACAAGGAGGTATAGGTCTTTGTTTACTCCCCTATAGGGCGTTGCTCACTCCCCTATAGGGCGTTGGCCATTCCCCAATAGGGCGTTTGTTCTTCCTCCGTCGCGAGTGGAAACTCGCTCCCCTTTGTGGGGCCGAAGCCACATTCAGTGGCTTCTCCGGAGCATACTCCGGACCCCAGTCGCCCCTATAGGGCGTTGAGAGTCGCCCCAATAGGGGTGTGTGAAAGGCAAGTGCAGGATGACCTCAGATATCCCTCATCACCATCAGGACCCGGTAGGCGGCTCGGAACTCGCTCTTGGCCAGTCGGCCTCCGTCGGCCAGTTGATAGTTGGGATTCTCCGTGCTGAGGAATAAGTAGGGCGACTGAGCCCCGGGGTCTTCCACCATCTTCACCATCAGGCGTCCGTCGGTGGTCTGCACCAGGTAGGGCACGTCCTTGCGGAAGGCTTCGTAGCGACCCAACGGCTCGCCTACGCCAACGTAGTCGCCGTCCTGTATGCGAGGCAGCATGCTGTTGCCGTGGCATTGGAAGACATACTTGACATCCTTGCGCGGCATCTGCAGCGGCACGAGCCCCTCCTTGCTGTCGGGTTGCTGGACATCGCCCAGTGAAGGCTGCACGCCTGTGACGAAATGTGCCGGAGCATACGGCATGGGTTCGTAGTCGTCCTCCTCTTCCTCGTCGGGCAAAGGCAAGGCTCCACCGGAAGTCGGCAGGCTTCCACCACGCAGCCACTCAATGTCCACCTGCGGGAAGCGCGCTATGATGGCATCGATACCCTTGCGGGGAATGCGGTCGCGATAGACCCAGTTGTTCAACGCTTGCGGCGAGACACCAATCATGTCTGCCAAGTGCGAGCGGTTGCGGCAGAATCGCTCCACCAATGCTCCAATCTTCTCTTCTACAGTCATAAGCAAAAACAATTGTTTAAATTACGAGTACAAAGTTAAAACATTATGTCGAAACTTGCAAGAAAAACGCGCAGAAAATTAAACAAAAGGTGCGAAAGCTTATAAATTAAAACAAAAAGGTGCAGAAATCGGCCAATAAGTTTGCTTCGGACAGCATTTTTCACTAACTTTGTGCACTGAAAGGAACAACCCATGGAAAACCAGAGAAAAATCATCGGAGTAGGCGAATCCATCCTCGACATCCTGTTTCGCGACGGACAGCCGGTAGCCGCAGTGCCTGGTGGAAGCAGTTTCAACAGCATCATCAGCGTAGGACGAGCCGGTGTCCCCTGTACCTTCGTAGGCTACAGCGGCGCGGACATCGTAGGGCAGAACACAGTCAAATTCCTCAATGCCAACGGTGTCGGCACCGAACATTTCCAGCTGCGAAAGGGCGAGAAGAGTGCCGTGAGCCTGGCTTTCATCGGCGAAAACAAGGATGCCTCCTACCTTTTCTACAAGGAGCCGCCGCATGTGTCGGCCGATTTCACCTTGCCCCAGATGTCGCGAGGCGATGTGATGCTCTTCGGCTCTTACTATGCGGCTTGCAACGGAATGCGGCCCCTCATCTCCGAAATGCTGGAGCGGGCGGCAAAGCAGAACGCCATCGTCTATTACGACCTCAACTTCCGCAGCAATCACAGCAACGAACTCGAGGAACTTCGACCAGTCATCTTGCAGAACTTCCGCCAGAGCACCATCGTGCGTGGCAGTGCCGACGACTTCGAGGTCCTGTTCGCCTCGCGCGACGCGCGCGTAATATATAATATGTATATCAGCCAGTACTGTCCGTTCTTCATCTGTACGGCAGGTGCCAAGGCTGTCTTCGTCTGCACGCCCGGCGGCATATATGAGTTCCAGGCCCCGCCCGTGGAAGACGTCGTAAGCACCGTTGGCGCCGGAGACAGCTTTAATGCTGGCTTCGCTTGCGCGCTTATCTGGGAAAACATCATGCCCGAAGACTTACCAAGCCTCAGCAGAGACGACTGGCAGCGGCTCGTTGCAACAGCCTGCGACTTTGCCGGACAGACCTGCCGAAGCACAGAAAACTATATCAAGCACTATGAAAAACATCCTGACAACCCTCATCATCTCAGCTCTCGCACTTAACCTGAGTGCCCAAGATAACCTCCAAGGTTTCCTCTATAAACCAGCTTCGTCGCCCGACGGAACAGAGTGGCAAAGCCCGGAAATGCTGTCGTTGGGTAAGTTGCAGCCGCGTGCCCATATCTTTCCCTTTGCCGATGCCAATGCAGCCCGCAGCGTTCTGCCCGAAGGGAGCAAGTATTTCCAGAGCCTCGACGGCACCTGGAAGTTCCATTGGAGTGCTAATCCCGACCAAAGGCCCAAGGGCTTCGCCGACGCTTCATACGACGTCTCGGGCTGGGACGACATAAAGGTGCCGGGCTGCTGGAACGTTCAGGGACTCGGCAAGCACGGCGAGATGAAGTATGGCGTCCCTATTTATGTCAATCAGCCCGTTATTTTCTATCACGAGGTAAAGAAGGACGATTGGCGGGAAGGCGTGATGCGTGAACCGAAAGACCAGCGCTGGACGACCTACAAATACCGCAACGAGGTAGGCAGCTATCGCCGGAACTTCACTGTTCCTGCTGACTGGAAAGGTCGTCAGGTCATCCTCAACTTCGATGGCGTCGATAGTTTCTTCTATCTTTGGGTTAATGGACAGTACGTCGGATTCAGCAAGAACAGTCGAAACACTGCTCGATTCGACATCACGAACTACTTGAAAGAAGGTGGCGAAAACAGCCTCGCTGTCGAAGTCTATCGCAATAGTGACGGCTCCTTCCTCGAGGCACAGGATATGTTTCGCTTGCCCGGCATCTTCCGCAGCACATACCTCACGGCGTTTCCGCAAGTTCAGATTGCTGATTTAGCAGTGAGAACCACACAACTCGGCAAGGAGGAAGCCGTCATTCAGGTCGATAGAAAGGTCAACAACCTCAGCCAAAAGACGCAGAAAGGGCTGACGATGACCTATACCATCTACCCCGTCCAACTTTATTCCGACAAGACCTTGGAGGCAGTCGGGCAGTTGAGCGTTGACGTGGAGGCTATGAAAGGAGGAGAAACAGCAGCATCGCAGACCTCTCTCAACATAGCAAATCCATTGCCTTGGAGTGCTGAGAGCCCCAACAGATACGTTCTCGTGGCCGAACTCAAAGATAAGAAAGGCCGCCTGCTGGACTGCACATCGACCTACTTCGGCATCCGAACCGTCGAGATTCGCGAGACGAAAGCAGAGGAGGACGAGTTTGGGTTGGCCGGCAGATACTTCTACGTCAACGGCAAACCAGTAAAGCTGAAGGGCGTGAACCGTCATGAAACGAATCCTTCAACTGGCCACGCCATCACTCGCGACCAGATGAAAGAGGAGGTGATGCTGATGAAACGAGGCAACATAAACCACGTCCGCCTGTCGCACTACAGCAATGATCCGTACTTCTATTACCTTGCAGACAAGTACGGGCTGTATCTCGAGGACGAAGCCAACATAGAGAGTCACGAATATTACTATGGCGAAGCGTCCCTCTCACATCCCAGCGAATGGCGAGCCGCCCATGTGGCAAGGAACATGGAGATGGTTCGGTCGCATGTCAACCACCCCAGCATCGTCATCTGGAGCTTAGGAAACGAGGCCGGCCCGGGTGAGAACTTCGTAGCCGCCTACAATGCCATCAAGGCTTTCGACACATCGCGTCCGGTTCAGTACGAGCGTAACAACGACATCGTGGACATGGGCTCGAACCAATATCCCTCGGTGGATTGGGTTCGACAGGCAGTCAAAGGCACCAGTCAAGGCATCAAGTATCCCTATCACATCTCGGAGTATGCGCATTCGATGGGTAATTCGTTGGGCAATCTCGTTGACTATTGGGAGGCGATAGAGAGTACTAACTTCTTCTGCGGGGCTGCCATCTGGGACTGGGTTGACCAGGCGATTGATACGTACAAGGCAGACGACGGAACCAAGTACTTTGGCTACGGCGGCGATCATGGCGATTGGCCCAATGACGGGATGTTCTGCATGAATGGCATCATGCTGCCCGACCTGACTCCAAAGCCTCAATATTATGAGGTAAAGAAGGTCTATCAGAATGTCAATGTTGCGCTTAAAAAGGTCAGAGATGTGCATGGGAAGAAGATTGTGGACTTCACCATCTTCAACAAGAACTACTTCGAGCCGATTACTCCCGACACATATGATGTGATGGCGTGTCTAATTAAAGATGGTAAGAAGGTAGGCGAGTCAGGCATAATGGTTGGGGAGAACATCCTGCCGCGAAATTTTTCGCGATTCATGCTTCCTGTAGATATGAACAGTCCTGGCGAGTATTTCCTCAACATCGAGTTCCGTTTGAAGCACGACATGCCGTGGGCCGAGAAGGGCTTTGTGCAGATGGCTGAGCAACTGACGCTTGCCGAAACGAGTGAGAAAGCAGAGATACCTTCCTATAGGAAAGGCGGTTTGAAGTTCGAGAAGAAGGGCGGCAAGTTCGTCGTCGGCAGCAAGGATTTCTCTGTCACCTTTGATAATGCAACCGGCAGCCTTTGTTCGATGCAGCGTGCGGGCAAGGTAGTATTCGAGGATTCGCCGCTGCTGCTGTCGGCCTTCCGTGCTCCTGTTGATAACGACAACTGGGCCAGAGACCAATGGTTCAAGCAGGGTTTGTACGACCTGCAGCACAAAGTGAAGGGCGAACCAGCCGTCATCAGGAATCTAGACGGGCCTGTAGTCATCACTTATACTGTCGAGAGCAAAGCCAAGGGCAGGGGTGGCGCTAAGCATCGCCCTGGAAAAGCAGGACAACCCTACGAGTCGATTGCCGAAGCAACAGGCGCGGATCTGTACGAGGTGCTCCCGGCGGACGATCACTACCCCATGACCTATAAGGAGCTGACCGACGTAGCCCTGCAGGAACAGCGGGACGACGCCCGGCCTGCCCATGCCGGAGAACTTCCCGACATGAATGCCTACGATACGGTCTTTATCGGCGCACCAGTCTGGTGGGGCGACTGGCCGATGATCATGTATACGGTGTTTGAGAACAATAGTATGGGAAACCGCGAGGATGTGCGTTGGTGTGCCTTACAAGACAAGAGTGGCGACGGCCTGCAGTTCATCAGCGGGTATGGCACGATGAGCACTTCGGCATTGCCTTGGAGTGCACTTCAACTGACGAAGGCACAGCATCCCCACGAACTTCCTGCAAGCGACGGCACCTATCTGCACCTCGACTGTAAGGTGAACGGCATGGGCGGCAATAGTTGCGGACAAGGCGGACCGTTGAAGAAAGACAGAGTCATCGGTGCTCTCCACCAAATGATGCTTATCATCCGACCTGCTTCGGCTGGCGACGACCTCTCGGCTCGCGCAAAGGTGGACGGAATGACGCTCTTCCCGTTGGTTATCCTGAGAGATAGAGTCGGCAAAGTCACCATTGTAGGCGACCCGACGAGCGACCTCGAGCACCTGCCCATCTGCTATAAGATTGGCAAGGGCAAGCAGCAGAAATACTCAGGGTCCTTCGATTTGCGCGACGGCGGAACCGTCTATGCGAGATATGAAAGCGATAGAGATTGGACGACGTCGGCAACCTTCGAGAAGATCGAGAATGTTCCCATTCAGGTGGTTTATGTAAGTAGCGAGGAGGGACCTGGTGGCGATTACGGCAAGAACCTTGTAGATGGCGATCCGAGCACCATTTGGCATACGATGTATAGCATAACTGTGCCGAAATATCCACATTGGATTGATTTCGATTGCGGCGAGCAAAAACTGATAAAAGGCTTCGTTTATTTGCCTCGACAAGATGGCAGTCCCAACGGAAACATCAAGGGTTATCGAGTGCAGCTGAGTGGTGACGGACAGAATTGGACTGAGCCCGTTGTGGAAGGCTACTTTGAGAACTCGTCGAAGGAAAAGAAGGTTCTGCTTCCTCAACCACAAAAAGCCCGTTATCTTCGCTTCACGGCTTTGTCGAGTCAGAATGGTGCGGACTTCGCTTCTGGAGCCGAGTTCAGCGTGCTTGCCGAATGATGTTCGGAGGTACAAAACGGCCTGTCTGAAAAGATGGCCTGTTAACTTCCCAAACGTGGCACGTTAAGTTTGCAATTTTAACACGCCAAGTTTGCAAACTTAACGTGCCACGTTTGCCGATTAGGTTAACCTTATTTTTTTATTAGGTTTTCCTCGTTTTTCTTTAAGGTATTTAAAGTCTTGAAAGCCTTTATCGCACGTTATTTCTTAAATAATGTTGTTTTTTGCAGTTTTTTATGGTGAAAAGGTCGGAAATCTCCGCAGATAATAGTATATTTGCACGATAAATCTTGCCATTAAGGAAGATAAAAGAGCAATGTCAACAGTAATCGTCAGCCAAGTTAGTTCAAAAAAGGAGATGCGGGCCTTCGTTCGCTTCAACTACGAACTGTATAAAGACTGTCCGTATGCTGTGCCTGATTTGCTCGAAGACACGCTCGTGACGCTCGATGCCAACAGCAATCCGGCCTTCCGCTTCTGTCAGGTAGCATTCTTCCTGGCCCGCAAAGAAGGTCGCATCGTAGGCCGTGTGGCAGCCATCATCAATACGCGTGCCAACGAGCGATGGGGCAGGCAGGAAGTCCGCTTCGGCTGGATTGACTTCATCGACGACCTGGAAGTGAGCAAAGCCCTTCTTGAAGCAGTGGAAGAGTGGGGCAGAGAGCGGGGAATGATGCAGATGGTAGGCCCTCTTGGCTTCACCGACCTCGACCCCGAAGGCATGCTCACCGACGGCTACGACCAGCTCTCCACACTCAACACCATCTATAACTATCCCTACTACCCGCAGCATCTCTTGGGACTCGGCTTCGAGAAAGAGACCGGATGGGTGGAGAGGAAGGTGTTCTTCCCCAAGGGTGAACACGAAGCGAACAACACCAAGTACTTCCGCATAGCACGCATGACCGAGGAACGCTACGGCTTCCGTCTGCGTCATTTCCGCAGCAAGAGCGAGATACGCAAAGGCGGTTATGTGGAGACCATGCTGGGTGTCATCAACAAAGCCTATGCCGACCTCTACGGATACAACGAGTTGGACGACCAGCAGATGCAGTGGTATGCAAAGCGCTTCCTGCAGATGCTCGACCGCAACTACATATCGGTCGTAGAGAATCATGATGGCGAAATCATCGGCGTCAGCGTGTGTATGCCCAGCCTCAGCCGTGCAGTCCAGAAAGCAAAGGCTAAGCTCTTCCCCTTCGGATGGTGGCCCATCGTCCGAGAACTCTTCCTGAAACAACGACACCAGATACTCGACATGCTCCTGATTGGCGTGCTGCCCGAGTATCAGGACAAGGGCGCAAACGCACTCTTCTTTGCCGACATGATTCCGTTCGGCATAAATCATGGCTTCGAGTGGGCAGAGACACATCCTCAGCTCGAGGATAACCTGGCCGGACAAATGCAGTGGAAGAACCTTGACTGCAGTATTCACAAACGCCGCGCAGTCTTCTGCAAGAAGCTCTCCTAGGCTCTCTTAGGCTTTCCTAGGACTTCCTAGATAATAAAAGCAACTATGATCTCAGCACAATACGACGAAGGTAATATACGACACCTCTCCGATATGGAGCACATCCGAACGCGTCCCGGTATGTACATCGGCCGCCTCGGTGATGGCTCGCAGGCAGAGGACGGCATCTATGTCCTGCTCAAGGAAGTCATCGACAACAGCATCGACGAGTTCAAGATGGGTGCCGGAAAACGCATCGAAGTAGATATCGACGACAATCTCCGTGTGTCGGTTCGCGACTACGGACGTGGCATTCCACTCGGCAAAATAGTGGAAGCCGTGTCGATGCTCAATACGGGTGGCAAGTACGACAGTAAGGCGTTCCAAAAGAGCGTAGGACTGAACGGTGTGGGCCTTAAGGCAGTCAATGCCTTGAGCAACCGTTTCGAGGTGCAGAGCTACCGCGACGGACAGACACGCAAGGTAATGTTCAGCAAAGGCAACCTCGAAAGCGACGTCACCGAAGAGACTCAGGACGAGAACGGCACAGCAATCTTCTTCGAGCCGGACGCTTCTCTCTTCAAGCACTATGCCTTCCGCGGTGAGTTCGTCGAACTGATGCTTCGCAACTACACCTACCTCAACACGGGCCTTACCATCATGTTCAACGGCCGACGCATCCTGTCGCGCGACGGACTCTCCGACCTTCTGTCGGACCGCATGGACTATGAGCCGCTCTATCCCATCGTGCATCTTCGTGGCGAGGACATCGAGATAGCGTTCACTCATACCAAGCAAAACGGTGAAGAGTACTACTCGTTCGTCAACGGCCAGAACACTACCTTGGGCGGCACACACCAGGCCGCTTTCAAGAAGTATATAGCGGAAGTCATCAAGGACTACAGCGGAAAGAACTACGAGTACACCGACATCCGCAATGGCATGGTGGCAGCCATCAGCATCAACATCCAGGAGCCGATGTTCGAGAGCCAGACAAAGGTCAAACTCGGCAGCACGACGACGGAACCGAACGGCGGTATGTCCATCGACAAGTTCATAGGCGACTTCGTCAAAGAGCAGGTGGACAACTATCTGCACAAGAATACGGAAGTGGCCGACATCATCCTCCAGAAGGTGGCCGAAAGCGAGAAGCTGCGCAAGGAGATGGCTGGTGTGGCCAAGAAGGCACGCGAGATGTCGAAGAAGGCAAGCCTGCACAACCGCAAGCTCCGCGACTGCCGAATACATCTGACCGACACCAAGGGCGAACTCCAAGAGGAGAGCAGCATCTTCATCACTGAGGGTGACTCTGCCAGCGGCAGCATCACAAAGAGCCGCGACGTAAATACTCAGGCCGTCTTCAGCCTTAGAGGCAAGCCCCTGAACTGCTACAAGCTCACGAAGAAAGTGGTGTACGAGAACGAGGAGTTCAATCTCCTGCAAGCCGCACTCAATATCGAGGACGGCCTCGATGGCCTGCGCTACAACAAGGTCATCGTAGCAACCGATGCCGACGACGACGGCATGCACATCCGCCTGCTGATGCTCACCTTCTTCCTCAAGTTCTTCCCCGAACTCATAAAGAAGGGGCACGTCTTCATCCTGCAGACACCTTTGTTCCGCGTCCGTGGCAGGAAGACAAAGATAGGCAAGGCCAAAGTCAGTGCCATCGAGGCAGAACTTGCAGCCCGCGACAATGCAGAGGAAACTGCCGACTTCAGCGACGGCAAGCGCCCACGCCATCTCAGCCTCTCGAAGGACTTCGTGACGCAGTATTGCTACTCGGACGAGGAGCGTCAGCAAGCTATCGACGACCTCGGACCGGAGCCCGAGATAACCCGTTTCAAAGGTCTCGGAGAGATAAGCCCCGAGGAGTTCCACAACTTTATCGGTCCCGACATGCGCCTCGACCAAGTGATGCTTCACAAGTCCGATCAGGTGGCCGAACTCCTGAACTTCTATATGGGCGACAACACAATGGAGCGCCAGAACTTCATCATCGATAATCTTGTCATCGAGGAAGATTTGGCAGAAGAAGAGGTGGTAGAGGAATGAATGTGATGAGGTTGGCACTTTTTCCCGGTTCTTTTGACCCCTTTACCCTTGGCCACGCTGATATCGTGAAGCGGGCATTGGGGCTCTTCGACGAAGTCATCATCGGCGTCGGCTATAACGAACAGAAGAGCGGTTGGATGCCGGTCGATGAACGTCTGGCAGCCATCAGCAGGCTCTATGCAGATGAGCCGAGGGTCAAGGTCGTGAGCTACACAGGCTTGACTGCTGATTTCGCCAAAGAGAACGGCGTCACCGCTATTGTTCGCGGTGTCCGCACGATGGCCGACTACGATTATGAGATGCAGATGGCCGACGTCAACCGCCAGCTCACAGGCATCGAGACCGTTTTCCTTCCCGCTTCGCCACAGTTGGCAAGCCTCAGCAGCTCCCTTCTGCGCGAGCTTTCACACTTCGGTCACGACATCTCAGCTTTCCTCCCTAAGTATTAGCATTCTCTAGCCAAAGTAAAGGCATACCCGAGGATTTGCCCAAATCCTGCAGTGGATTTGCCCAAATCCTGCAGTGGATTTGATGAAATCCTGCAGAGGATTTGATGAAATCCTCACGTGGATTTTGCCAAATCGACGCGTCCTTCTT
>CACXUA010000003.1 GCA_902770725.1 uncultured Bacteroidales bacterium
TTGAGTGCCATGCGAGGCTTCATGGGCAACGGGCATTTCCTCAAGTGCAACGAATACCTCACGCAGCATGGGCAAAGGCCAATCGTTTGGTAACCTCATCGAGGTGGGCGACGTCATCCTGCACTCGGATATCCTGACAGAGTACTTCTGCTGTGACATCGAGCGCTGCCACGGACGGTGTTGCGAAGAGGGAAACGCAGGAGCACCCGTCACGTTGGACGAGATAGCAGACATCGAGGAGCAACTCGACGACCTGTGGCCGAGGCTCTCGGCAGGTGCTCAGGCAGTCATCGACAAGCAAGGCGTTGCTTATCCTGACCCTGAAGGCGAACTCGTGACGAGCATCGTGTGCGGCGGCAACTGCGCCTTCAGAGGTTCACAAGGCTGCCTCCTGAAGCAAAAGCCCATCAGCTGCCACCTCTATCCCATCCGCGAGAAGAAGTTGGGACCGCTGACAGGACTGAACTACCATCGTTGGAACATCTGCGAGGATGCCATCCGCCTCGGCACAGAAAGCGGCATCCGTCTCTACGAGTTCCTGCGCGAGCCACTCATCCGACGCTTCGGCAAAGAATGGTACGACGAGCTATGCAAAGTAGCAAGCCTGATACAAACCTCCCTCTAAAGGGAAGACACAACAACTAACTAACTATGAAGAACTTCATTTTAGCCCATTTCATCGCTCTATTTAGCCTGACCATCAGTGCTCAGGTCAATGATATGGAGTTGCCCGACCCCAAGCAAGGACCGCAGGAAGCTTGGCAACAACTGTCACAACCAACACTCGGTTGGGGCAGCATCGATGTTCGATATTCACGTTCTCAGGTTCCTGAAACAACTAAGACGTCACCTCTGCTTCGTGCATGGCGCGGAGAAAGGGTTTCAGCACAGGCAGTCCTCGCTACACCAAGAGAGTTGCAGGATGTCTCGTTCACCATCAGCGACCTCAAGAGCGGGCGCAACATCATCCCTGCTTCTGCTGTGAAGAAGTACTTCGTCCGCTATGTCTTGACCGACTTCTTCAAGAACAGAAATGACTCCTTCCTTATGGCCGACCGCCTCGACCCCGTTGAGACACTGAAGGTGGAAGCTAACACGGCACGTCCCATTTGGCTCGACATCCATGTGCCTGCTGATGCGAAGGCAGGAACTTATAAAGGCACCGTCTCCCTGAACTGCGACGGCAAGAAACTCTCCCTGCCCATCGTGCTGCAAGTGGCTGACCGCGTGCTGCCCGAACCAAGCGAATGGAGCTTCCACCTCGACCTTTGGCAGAACCCTTATGCCGTTGCCCGATACTATGACGTGCCGCTGTGGAGCCAACAGCACTTCAACAAGATGCGTCCCATCATGCAAATGTTGGCAGCTGCCGGACAGAAGGTCATCACTTGTTCCGTCATCAGCCGACCGTGGAACGGACAGACGTTCGACCCCTTCGAGAGCATGATTGCCAAGATGAAGCAGCTTGACGGAACTTGGAAGTACAACTACACCGTCTTCGACCGTTGGGTGGAGTTCATGATGTCGTGCGGCATCACAGAGCAGATAGACTGCTACACCCTCGTGCCTTGGCACTATCGTTTCGACTACTACGACTGTGCCACGAACAGCGTGAAGCAACTTGCCTGCAAGCCTGGCGAACAGAAATACCACGATTTCATCGTTCCTTTCCTAAAGGACTTCAGCCGCCATCTCCGCCAAAAAGGATGGTTCAGCCGCACCTTTATCGCGATGGACGAACGGCCTAAAGACCAAATGGAGGCAGCTTGGCAGACCATACAGGATGCCGACCCCGAGTTCAAGATTGAGGGAGCTGCCAATTACAGCGTAGAGAGCGAAGCAGCCGACCGTGTGGACGACATCAGTGTCGGCTTCCAATACAACCTGATTAAGGGTGAGGCCCTGGCTCGTCGTGCTGCCAAGGGACAGAAGATAACCTTCTACACCTGCTGCAATCCCGACCGCCCCAACACCTTCACCTTCTCGCCCCCAGCCGAGTCGGCTTATCTCGGATTGCATGCTAAAGCCTGCGGCTACGACGGCTACCTCAGATGGGCCTACAACAGTTGGCCTAAGCAACCCAATCAGGACAGCCGCTTCAACTCGAGGAGCTGGTACTCTGGCGACTGCTATTTCGTCTATCCAGGTGGAAGCAGCATTCGCTTCGAGCGCCTCATAGAAGGCATTCAGGCTTACGAGAAGATACGTCTGCTCCGCCCATCACTCAACCTTAAAGGCGCCAAGGACCTCGACGAGATGCTTCGTTACTTCGGCTCCAATACTTATAAAGACGACACCGACGCACCCGCCTTGTTGCGCCAAATGAACGACTTGCTTTGGAAACTATCTAAATAATATCATCATGAAAAACGAAAAACATCCTCTTGAGACAATTAACGAATGGCTGGACGAGCGCGGACTAGCTGTCTTGGATAATGTGACAGGCATGCCCGTCTATGGTGAACCTTATGTTTCACAGAACCTCGTCATCGCCCTGAACCATCGGGGCTGGCTGAAAGCGGACTACGACATGCACCCCATCACCTTCCAGCAACACGACCATGCAGCCATTTATCCTGGCCATATCCTGACGGCACACGAGGCCAGCAAAGACTATCTCTGCTCGCTCCTCGTCATATCGCCCAAGTTCCTGAGAATCCTGAGCCAGCTACACCCGAAGCATTATCTCTTCGAATACCATTACAACACCTCGTTCCAACTGACGGACAGCCAGTTCGAAGTAATGTTGACTTGCTTCAAAATGCTGAAAAACATCAGCATGTTGGATATTCCCGACCGTGACGAGATGCTGACCATACAAATGGACATCACTGCCCGAATCGTGCGAACCTATTTGCGAGCCAATGGAAAGGAGATTATTCACAACGACACCGCTGTCCAGCAACTGCTCACCCAGTTCCACGAAGCCATTACCCTGCATTATCGTGAGAGCCGCGAAGTGAATTTCTATGCCCATTTGCTCAATCTGACGCCCAAGTACTTCGGCACCCTTATCCGGCATACCACAGGCATCGGTGCAGGCCAATGGATAGCGAAGTACGTCACCGTTCAGGCGAAGTTCATGCTTCGGCATCACCCCGAACTCACCATTCAGCAAATCAGTAGCGAGCTCGGCTTCCCCGAACAGACCTCTTTCTCGCGTTACTTCAAGACCAATGTCGGCATATCGCCAAAGCAATACCGAGACGACGATTAAACAGCCCACAAATAATACCTTTTTCAAGGAATACACATTCTTTGGCAAAGGTATTATAATACTTTAGCCGAGGAGGCAGTCTAGTATGCAACCAAGCCACGGCTGCCTTTTCCTTTTCTATTCTTTGTCTGATAAAATCAGATACTATTTTTTCGGTTACCATAAATTTTGTGGCTCCAGTATTGGTGTAGTATTGCATTTTTCCTTAACTTTGCAGTGGAATTATTAACCTTTTATCATTACTAACAACTATGACATTCATTTCTCTTAAACGATTGTTTATGGGTTTGGCCTTGCTGACACCTGCATGGCTCGCCGGCCAAGAGTTCGACTCGGAATTGCAGTTAAGCTCCGACGTGGTCTATTGGTACCGCATCTGCACGGCTGCCCCGGGATTGGACGGGTTTGCCATGACAGACGTCAACACGGGCTCTGCTTCCGACGACTATCAGAACATGGCGTTCGTGCTGCCGACGGAGACCGACGACATCCGCTCGCAGTGGAAGTTGACGGCTGGCGAAGACGGTAAAATCATCATCACCAACCGCGCCACAGGCAACCAGATTGCCAACTCGTCCTACTGGTATGTCGACCACAGCATCACGGCACTCACTGCCTCAGGAGCCTCTGGCTTCACCGCCACCTCCCTTGGCGACTATGCTTTCAAACTGGAGAGCGTGGAAGATGATGGCGTGAACCGCTGCCTCGCTCTGGCTGACAAGGATGCTGGAACTGTCTTCTATCCCGAATCGGGCGAAAGCGAGTCGGCCATCGCCTGGAAGTTCTTCCCCGTAGAGATAGAAACAGGCATCGGTTCGATGGGAACAGGCCGCCAAGTCATCAGCGTGAAGAACGGACGCATCTCCGTAGCAGGCAGCACTGAGTGGCAACTGTTCAACGCCTCGGGCGAAGAGATGCCTCGCACCGTATCGCTGCCGACAGGCATCTATCTGGTAAAGACAGGACAAAAGGCAATCAAGATTCTAGTGCCGTAAAGATTATTATAACTAAGTAAACATGAAAGCTATGAAAAGATATATCCTCCTCCTCTTGCTCCTTGCTCCGTGCTTCATGCTCCAGCTTCGAGCACAAAATTATGTCGTCACATCGCTGGCCACACCTGGTGCCGCAACTTTCACGTCGGACCGGATTGTGAACGGTGTCATCACCCTTCCCTTCACGGCAGCGACAGAGACCATACAGATTGAGACTAATCAGAATGCTGCAACCGTCAGCAGCGATGAAAACTGGTGCGAGGCAACCTATGCAAATGGGACACTCACCATCACCGTCACCGAGAACACAGGCGAAGATGCCCGTACCGCAGAACTCTCCGTTCGCAGCAAGGACTTCCATCCGCTCATCATCACCGTCAAGCAGGAGTCGCGTCTGGTCTTTGCAGTCATCTCCGATGTCCACGTCGGTAACAATTCTGGTGCAGGCTACAAAGTGAAGATTCCGCAAGCACTTCAGCACTTGACGGGACATGGGAAGCTTGATGCAATGGCCGTGGTGGGCGACCTTACTGATAACGGCCGGACGGGTCAGTATCAGGAGTTCGTGCAGTACTTCGGCAGCGAGCAGAACATTCTGAATCCCATCGACAACTTCCTCTTCATGATGGGCAACCACGATAACTACGACAGCAACGGACAGTCAAACTACAAGAGCGGCCTCAAGGCATTCAACGGAAACCGCAGCTATCCGCTCGACCAATATGTCCTCATCAAGGGCTATCCCTTCATTACCATCAGCCAACGCGGCAGTGCCAACAACGATGATAATGTCAGCAACGGCACAACATCCTATCCCAGCACAGTAGTGGCTACCCTGAAGCGCTACCTTAAGCAAGCCGTCGCAGATGCTCCTGGCAAACCCATCTTCATCTTCACACATGTCGCTCCCCGCTGGACATGCTATAGCTCTTGGGGCGACCTGGAAGGTGCCGCCTGGGCTATGAAGGTGCTGAACCCTGTCCTGAACGATTACCCGCAAGCCGTTGTCTTCTGCGGCCACAGCCACTATCCTCTTGGCGACCCGCGAAGCATCCATCAGGGAACTAACCCCAATAGCACACGCAATAACTACTATACCGTCATCAATACCGCCAGCACGACGTATTCGGAGATTAATCCCGGTGCTGTCAACGCAGGCATTCACCCCGAAGGCTTTGCCTATGTGACTGAGGGAATGATTCTCGTGGAGCAACCTAATGGCAACATCGAGATACGTCGCTACGATACTTATCGCAACGTTGAGATTGACCCCGAACATCGTTGGGTGCTGAAGGCTCCCTTCGACGGCAGCCAGTTCCAATATGCCGACATTCGCGATAAGGACGACAACCCGAACAATGTTCCCCTTCGCGACGGTCTGCCTGCTCCAGCATTCACCAAGAGCGCAAAACTGACGCTGGATGTCTATCCTGAGGACGTGAAGATAACCTTCCCGCAAGCCACCGACAACGAGTGCGTCTTCCGCTACAAGGTTCGCATCCTTAACGGAGAGACAGAGGTCAAAAGTGCCTTCATCTTCTCGCAGTTCTACCTTACGACAGACATGCCTCAGACGCTCTCCTACACCGTCGATGGCTTGGCTGCAGGCACGAAGTACACGGCCGAGGTCACTGCCTACGACTCTTGGGACAACCAATCTGTGCCTCTCTCTGAAACCTTCACCACGCTTTCCGATGATACGCCTGTTCCCGATCCTGTAGGTTGGTGGACGTTCGACAATCCTGACAACTTGCTGGAAGGCACTGGCGTAGCCACTCTTCAGGGCGCTCTCCATAGCGCAGGCAATGTCCAGCCAGTCGAAGGACCCTCCTTTGCCTACATTAATCCTGCCGATGGTCCGTCTATGAGCGACAGAGCCGCCACTGTTCCTGTAGGCTCCAGCCTTCTGATGAACACCAACCTCAACACCAACAACCTCTCGACCTACACTTGGAGCATGGACATTCATCTGGCTCAGACAAGCGGCTACACCTCTCTCTTCCAGAACGACTTGACCAACACAAAGGACGGCAGCCTCTTCGTCTATAACGGCACCATCGGCAAGAATGTGGCCGACTTGGGCTACCACGGCATGATTACCTCGACGGGATGGCACCGCATTGTCTTTACTGTACGCGATAACCAGGCGAAGCTCTACATCGACGGCAATCTCGTCAGCCAAAGCACATCTGCCAACGAGTTGAACTGGCAAATAAGCACCGGCGCCCTCTTCTTCGCAGACCAAGACGGCGAAGAGCACACGATTGAGATTGCCGACCTGCGTTTCTGGGACAAGATGCTGACGAGTAGTCAGGTTGGTAAACTGGGCAAGGTCGAGACAAGCGGCGAACCCATCGAGGTCACCATACCCGATGCCCTGGGCGTTTGGACGTTCGACAATCCCAATAACCTGCTGGCAGGCACGGGTATGGCTACGCTGATGAGCGCCGAGCATGCCACAGACGGCTCGGGCGGTGTGCATGTCTTTGCCGACCCCATTGGCGCTTCCTGGATTACTGAAGGACCTGCACAAGGCAATGGAGCCATCCTCGTATCCAAAGGCTCCAGCCTATACATGAACGCCAACCTCGGCACAAGCGAGATAGGAACCTACAGCATCCTCTGGGACGTGAAGGGAGCGGACCTCTCGACCTACGTACCGCTCCTGCAGAACGACCTTACCAACAAGAAGGACGGCAGCCTCTTCTTCAACCAAAACAAGATTGGACTGGGCGGCTCGCTCGGTTATAACGGTCAAATCAATAACAACCAGTGGTACCGTATCGTCTTCGTCGTGGAAGCACCGAACAGGGCGACCCTCTACGTTGACGGCACTCTGGTAAGCACCTGCGAAAAAGACAACGCCTACAACCTGCACTGGAAGTTGACCACCGGCGCACTCTTCTTTGCCGACAACGATGGCGAAGAGAAAGCCATCGCCACGTCCGAGATTCGTTTCTGGAACGTGCCTCTCACCAACCAGCAGGCAGCCAAACTGGGCGGCGTACCGACCGAATAAAGAATACTTGCAGATACAAAGAAAGCCTTCCCGCTGGCAAGCAGGAAGGCTTTCTTATTCCAAGTCCATAAACATGGCGTGCCAAGTTGGCAAACATGGCACGTCGAATCGACAAACTCGGCACGTCGAATTGGCAAACATGGCGTGCCGCGTTTTTAACATTCCCTAGCTTCGTGTTTGGAGATTACACGGAAAAGTTATACTTTTGCATCGGAAAGCAATGGAAATGAAAGGCAAGCAACACAAAATATACTTGGTCAAGCGCCTTCTGCTGGGGAAAGACTTCCTGGCCATCTGCCTGTTTGGCTTCATCTTATCCGTCAGGCCGCTCGACAAAGAGGAACTCAACCACGAGCTCATCCATGCGGCTCAACAACGGGAACTGCTCTACTTGCCCTTCTTCGTCTGGTACGGCATCGAGTGGCTAGTCCTACTCCTGAAATACAGAGACCGCATGGAAGCCTATCGCCACATTCGCTTCGAGCAGGAAGCCTACCGCCATCAGCACGACCTCACATACCTCGAGCACCGGAAGCACTATCACTATTTGAGGTAACGGAAATCACCCTATTGGGTCGAGAAGCAGTCGAAGTCGGCATAGCCGCCTTGTTGCTTTGTGGCATAACAGAAGATGCCGAAGCGAGAGCCGACAAAGACGGTGAGGTTGAACGACTGCTGCGTCTCGCCGCCAAAACGTTCCCATGTCTTGCCGTCAAGGGAATAGAAGAAATACGCCTTGTTGTCGCCATAGCGTATGGCAGCACGAAGATAGATGATGCCCTTCTTTGGCTTGATGAACTGCGTCTTCTCTGCTGCTTCGAAACCTCGGCCGGCATTACGGACCTTATCTTGCTTCCACATCAACTGATAGCTTTTCTTGCCTGTCTTCTCCACACAAATCTGAGCGTAGGGGTCTTGGAAGATGCAAATGCCTGCACGGTCGCCTTCCTTGAGCTTGCTTACGTCGAGGCGAACGGTGGCTGTTGAAGCACTGTCGGGATCGGCAAAGATGCGCTGAGTCAACGTGCCTTGAGCCTGATGAAGGTCTTCTGTGATGCCTGTCGTCTTCAGTCGCAACCAACCCGGACGCTCCTCGAGGCTCCAAGCGCCAGGCACAGGATTGTGATTCCATTGCCACTGCATGCCCAAAGTCTTCTGGCTGAAGTCGTCGCTGGTGGGCAGGGTATTCTGAGTTTTCGGAGTACTCAGATTACTCGGACCCTCTATGCTTTCAACAAAGCTGACGGGAGGCCTTGTGCCGCTTGCCACGATGGGCCAGCCGTCTTTCCAAGTGACGGGAAGCAGGTTGGGGAAGCGACCAAGGGCTCCCAGGTCTTCCTGCATCACGGTCCACCACCTGCCGCCGATGTCCTCGACGAGGGCTCCCTGATGGATGGTGTTGGGCTTGCGGTCGTACCACTTCTCAACGAGCACTCGCTCCTCGTAAGGCCCGAAGATATTCTTCGAGCGGAAGACTGTCTGCCCGCTTGGCCAGCCGCCATAAGTGGCATAGATATAGTAGTAGTCGCCTATCCTATAGAGGTGGCAGCCCTCGAGCCCGCTGCCTTCGCGAACCACGACCTCTTGCTCGCGAAGGAAGTTGAAGTCCTCGTCAAGCTCACACATCTGGAGATGATTGATGCCGCAGACGATATAGACCTTGCCGCCATCGAAGAGCATGCCCGGGTCGTAGTAGTTGCGCGAGAGTCGCTGCACCGTCCATTCGCCCTCGGGGTCTGTCGCAGAGAGCAGCCATGCTCGGTGGTCGTTGCCATTGATGAGGAGGTAGAACTTGCCGTCGTGCCACTTGATGGACGATGCCCACATGCCTCTTGCATAGGCATTCTTGCCATCGCGAAGGTTGTAGTGGTCGTCGTCGAGCAGCGACTTCAAGGGTTGGGCACAGTACTCCCAATTGACGAGGTCCTTGGACTTCAGGATTGTGGCTCCAGGAAAGTGGAACATTGTGGTGCTGACCATGTAGTAGGTCGTGCCCACACGAATCACGTCAGGGTCAGGGAAGTCAGCCCGCACAATCGGATTCGTGAACGTTCCCTCTTCACCTTTCAACCTTTTAACCTTTTCACCTTTCCACGTTTTGTACCACTGCCAGCAGGCTCCTGAGCAGGCTTCGGGATTCCCGTCGAAGGAAGGCACAGGATGCAAGGGGTCCTTCATCATCTTATCGAGGTCGAGGTAGTCGTGCGGGTGCGTTAAGGTCATCGAGATGTTGCCATAGTGGTCGAGCACAGCCTTGTAGCATACGCCCCACTTCGAGGTGCTGGCCGTCGCCCAAGTGCCCAAGTTCCTATAAATAGAGTCACCCCATTCGTTGACCTTATCAAACTCGCGAGGCTCCTTGATAGGGCTCCAATCGACCTCGGACACGAAGATGGGATGCGTCTCTACGACAGGCACCTGTTTCTTGAACTGCCGGATGAAGTCCTGCTTGCTCTTCTCTATGTCAGCGTCGCGGTCCATCTTCTTGTCGTCACAACCGTACCAGCCGGGATAGACATGCACGGCATAACCGATGTTCTCGCCTTCGATGGGATGGACAGCATAGTCAGCATAGCTCGACTGGAAGCCTGTGCCAGGCACCCAGATGATGCCCATGAAGCCATTGGCTCGGATGACATCGACGATGGGCTGGAAGTAGTCGTGCAGAGCCTTCGGGTCGTTCTCGCCCTCACGGTTCTTGATGTTGATGGGCTCGTTGGCAAGTTCGATGGATATCAGCCCAGGGTACTTGAGGACAGAGTCGTTTCTCGATACGATGTCCCAGACCTCCATCAGGTATTTCTGATAGTAATCGCCCACCTTGAGGTTGAAGGGACACACGCCTGGCGGCCGCATCACGACGTACTGCCCATGACAGAGTGCCTTCATTGCCAAAGGAATATAAAGCCTCTGCATGTAGAGCTTGAGACGTTCGGGATTGAAGTGGCTGATGTCTGCCTCGCCTCTTGCTCCCTGTCCCTCGCCCTTTGCTACGGGATAGAGATAGTCCTTGTCGTTGGTCCAGACGGGATCGAGATGCAGACGGAAGATGTCGCAGTTGGCTATCTCGAGGCTTGTCAGCATCTTCTCGAAGTAATCGAGGCAACGATTGAGTCCCTCGTCGTCGTAGCTCCAGCCCCACCTGCCGCCGTTGAACCAGGCATTGGGCGTATCCATCACGCCATGCAGCACAACATGATTGCCCTTGTCGTCCACCAGCCAACGCCCATCGACATGAATAGGCGGCATACTCTCCACTTGTGCCTGGGCCATCAAGGCTGCCAGACACACATATAATAATAATGTAAGTTTCTTCATGGTAACATCTTTACTATTTGCTCCAGGTAGCGGCGGTCGGTCTGGTCGAAGGTGCCAAGTTGGGCGCTGTCGATGTCGAGGACGGCGATGACCTCTCCTTCCTTGAAGATGGGGACTACGATTTCGCTTCTTGAAGCCGACGAGCAGGCGATGTGGCCTGGGAACTGATCGACGTCGGGCACGACCTGTGTCTGTGCCTCTGCCCATGCTGTGCCACACACTCCCCTACCCTTCTTTATTCTTGTGCAAGCCATCGGACCTTGGAAGGGACCGAGCACCAGCTTTTCGCCCTCGACACGATAGAAGCCTGTCCACCAGAAGCCGAAGGTCTCGTGAAGCATTGCCGCCACGTTAGCCATGTTGGCAATGAGGTCGGGCTCGTCCTCTACGACTGCCTTTATCTGCGGCAAGAGGGCTTCGTAACGCTCTTGCTTCGTCTCGCCACTGATGATTAACTGCTCTGACATAACTTGTTTGTTTAAGGTACTCGCTCCCCCTAAAGGGGGCTGGGGGGTCCTGAAGTTATACGTCCTGGAAGATATAGGTCAGCTTCTTGTCGGCTCCGAAGGCGCTGTAGAAGTAGCTGATGATTTCGCTGATGTGCTCCTCCCATTGCTCGGAGACGAACTTGTTGGGCACGGACACGAAGACGTTCTTGTCGCGGACGGCCCAGAGGCAGCAGCAGGTCATGTACTGGTTGTAGAACTGCTCGCCCAGACGCTCCTTGGCCTTCTCCATCCAGAGGTTCCATTTCTCGAGATAGATGGGCTGAACGAACGGACGGTCAGGCTCTTCGTCCTTCACCTCGACTGCCTCGGCGAACTCTGGCTCCTTCGGTTTCTGCTGCTCCTTGAGCCAGCGATAGAGCACCTCGGTGACGTAAGCGTGCACATTGTCTGGCTGTTTGTCCTCGACGAGCTTGTCGATGCGTTCCAACTCGGGCTTGAGGTCGAGTCCGTCGTAGATGAGGTCCTCCAGCCTGGCCCACTCGTTTGGCTGCAGCTGGTACTTCGTGATGAGCTTGGCTCGCATCTTGCCCAGGAAACTCTCGTGCTGCTGAGCCTGCCCCATCTTGCCTTCGATGATGGTGAAGCGGATGCTGTCTGGGTCGCCACGACTGATGCCGTGAGGATAGACGGGCTCGTACTCGAAGCAGAACTCCACCTTGCCCTCGTCGGAGAGCTTTCGCATCTCCTTCAACACGGGGTCGAGCACGTCGCGATGGAAGGCGCCGTACTTGACATAACGGTTCTCGACGATGCGCTTGTGGTCCTTGCTGAACGTGAGCACGCCGAAGAACTCCTTCAGGTCGATATAGTTGACGGTGCAACTGCCTATCCTGCGCCAAGCGCTCAGGTAGATGTAGAGACGCGGCGTGCGCGGACTGCGACAGAGCTGGGTGATGCCTTTCAGGTGACGCGTGTAGCCCTTGCGGAGGTTCAGAATCTCACGGGCACTCTCGTCCACCATGTCTATCTTGATGACGCCCTTCCTGCGCTGTCCTCCCTTGTAGGCCACCTTCTCGCCGGCAGCATTCAGTTCGGCCGTCGGGAACTCTATCTTGTGGAAGATGTTCTGCTTCACATTATATTCTACACGCTCGTACTCGTCGTAACGCTTGTAGGACATGTCCACCTTCAGCAGAGCGTCACAAGCGGCCTCCAGCTCGCCGTACTTCTTCGGACTGATGCCGAGCTCCTTCAGCGGTATCTCGAAGTGGAGCAGGTTGCCCGTCAGGTCCTCGGGCTTGAACAGGAACGTCGATTCGCCCATGCTGAGCTGTTCGCGGATGCGATCCTGCAACTGAGAGATGATGGCAATCATCAGGTTGGTCTGCACCAGCGAGAAGTTGCCACGTATCTGCGTGTAGCTCACCGGATTAAGGATGAAATCCAGATCGCGATTGTTGGCTATCGTCTGCACAAGCTCGTTGCTTTGGCTCACCATAGCCAGTCCTTTTTTCTTTGCCATTTCGTCTTCGTCTAAGAATTCGTCTGCAAAATTAGGCCATTCTAACATAATATCCAAATTTTTAAGTATAAATTTTTAAAATTATAGCAATAAAGTGTTCAAATTATTCGCACCTTGCTGTTAGTTAACTCTCGCACCGTTGTTTATCTGCCTATTAACACCAGTATGTTCGCTTGATTATTACTCGGCTCTATCCAACATCACGCACCGAAGTGTTCCACCATACACTCAGCGAAATCTTCCCCTACTCCATGACCGAACTCTTCCAACACTCTCCGACATCCATCTTCCCAGCATTCAGCACCAGACTCTACCCTATCACCTGCACCAGGATGTACCCCAACCCTTACACCCAAATGTGCCGAACTCCCCGTACCAAATGTTTCCGAAGCATGAACCAAAGTGTTTCTGAAGCCCAACCTAAATGTTTCTGAAACCCAACCAAAGTGTGTAGGAAATCTGACCTGAATGTATCAGAAACTTGAACCACAACATGGCTGCAATCCCCACCAGCAGCCACCCAGCCAAACCCACCATAGAGGAACCGGCATCGCCCTATAGAGAATTCGCCAACGCCCTATAGAGGAACCGGCATCGCCCTATAGTGAATTATCAGGTGTATTAGGATTCATGAGCAGAAGCAACAGCATTCATAAACAGAAGCACGACTCCTCACAGGCAAAAGCACTACCTCCCATGAACAAAACCACCACCGTTCATGAGCAAAAGCACAAGTGTTTCTGCCCGCTTGGCTCTTCACCACGCTACCTATATATACAAGGCACCCCCCTTTTTTTCAACCCCTAAGGCCAACTTTTTTTCAAAAAAAATCAAAAATGCCCTATTTATGCCCACTTTACGACCTGAGTTAAATTAATTCAACTACGCACAAGGGAATATTATGTTTAATTAATTTTTCACGTCGGCAATGACATTACCCATGGTAGGACAAAACAACTGCAACATACAGGAACCTCTCCGCCCGCATGAACCTAACAGTCCAGGTCTTCCGAAAGTTCGCACCAAGTCTTCACATACGGCTCACAAAAACTTCCCGAACGTCACACCAAATCTACCCAAACTCCGCACCACCCCTACCCTACCACTCTAATACACAGACAGTTGCACCAGTCTATAATAAATATATCAATATAATTTGATAAACGATACTCCAAAGAAAAATTCTTTCTTATAATATATGAATATCTTATATTATATATAAGGTGTCGTAACCCCTTGATTATTAGTGAACTGCTCCCCCACTGGTGCGAAACTTCGGAACACATGGTGCGAATGTTCGGAACATAAGGTGCTGCTTTTATGTACATAAGGTGCGGCCATCTATAACATCTCTATCTTAACCCCACCTTTTGCCCTTCTGGTGCGGACTTTAGGAAGATATTTCTCGACACCAGTCAAGATATCTCTCGACGCCAGTTAACCTTTCCGCTTCCCTATTCCACAACCTATCATATTCCTGACCTCTATCTACATACATTCATACTTTTATACTTACATATCCAAATATTTGCATACCCAAGTCCTCCAGTCCTTATCATCCTATATATTCAAATATCTAAGTATTGTAATACATTTATATATGAACATCCCGCTATGTGAATCTCTACATATTCTTCAATACCCAAATATCTGCATAGCATGAAATATCTGCCTATTTGCGTATATTTATCGTATTAAATCGTTGTTTATTAGTGTGTTTCACTAAATATTTGAGTCTATTCAAGTATAAAAGTATGCAAATATTTCAAAATATTTGGGTATTTCCTTGCAAGATATTTCTAAAAGTATTACCTTTGCAGTCGATAAACATGTTGAATTATCAAAGGAGTTTTCTTGATAGAAGAATATATTGTTAACGTAAGAAACTGAACGATATGTCACAAGTTATTTCTCTTTTACACGATAAGGGTGGTTGCGCTAAGACTACTACCTGTGTCAATCTGGGCTTTGCCCTCTGGTTGCTTGGCAAGAAGGTGCTGCTTGTGGATACTGATCCGCAGTGCAATCTGACGGATACGGTCGATAAAACAGTGCATCTCGAGGCGGATAGCACCATCTACGAGTGGCTCCACGACGCGCAGCCCGGCGAGTCGCTTCCGCTCCCTATCTATACGCGCTACGATGGGCTGGACTATGTTCCTGGCAGCCACAGCATGAGCAACATCAATGCGGAACTGCAGCTCATGTATAACCGCGAACGCCGGCTGGCTGATTTCCTGAACATGGTTGACCCTGAAACTGGGGTGAAGATACGTGATTCGTACGACTATGTCTTCATCGACTGTGCCCCTGGTGGCGAGACATTGATGAACACTAACGCACTGGTTGCCAGCGACTTCGTGATAGTTCCGACCGAAGCTGGCATCTACAGTTTGCAGGGCTTGCCGCGTCTGCTCGACTATATAAACAAGGTCCACACTCAGCTTAACTGCCCTGTTTCCATCATGGGCTATCTCTTGGTGCGTTGGAATCGCAATCGTAATATCAGTCGCGAGGTGAAGGAGTACTACAGCGACATTGAAGCCGTCAAGGCTCCGCTGTTCCCTGTTAGCATTCGTGAGAGCGTAAGATGCACAGAATCAGTTGCTTCCGAGATGTCTCTCTTCGAGTACGCCAGCACAAGTCCCGTTGCTGATGACTATATGCGCGTGGCCGAATACATGATTGGTCGCAAGGCCCGTCCCAAGGGCTGGACGCCAGCTCGCTGGGGCCAGATAGCTAATGCAGCTTACGACCGCTTCATGAAGGAGCGAAGTATGTAAATATTTGAATACACAGACACTTGACTATCTGAGTGTTCAGGTATAGAAGTATTGAGATTTAAACGATAAATAATACCATAAAACATAGGAGAAAAGATTATGGCAATTAAGAAGAAAACGCTGAATATCAGCAGGGTAGCAGCGGAGGCGACAATGAATTACGTGGCTCCAAAGCCTTTGGCAACGAACGATGCCGTTCGCAACAAGATAGTCCAGGAGACGCCTGCACCGAAGCCCTTGCGTCGTGTTTGTACAATCCAGAAGGTGGGCGGCTTCACTTTCTTCACTGGCGACGACGACCGTAACGCCCTCGACTACATTGCTTTCCGCCAGAAGTTGGAGAAGCAGAACGTGGTCCGTGCTGCGCTCCATCAGTTCCTGAAGCAGCACTACAAGGAGGGTCAGGGCCTCGACGCAGAGTCCTTGCGCATCGTCCAGCAGTACGAGGATAGCGTCTATCAGTGGGTTTGAATTAGTGCTGCGCTCGTGTTCGCCGATGCTTGTTGACAAGCAAGTCGGCGCTATCGGCATGAATCAGCGAAAAAGCGAGTAGGGTAGGGGAGAGCCATTGCTTTCCGCCTGCCCTACTATGTGTCTGAGCGTAGGCTGGGCCGTTCCCAATCTGCCTTTGTCTTCATTCGTGGGAAATCATCCAAAATGCCGCTTTTCGAACCTCTTTTAGTAACAGTTACAAAAGTGACGAAAAAAAGTTGTAAAGATTTTTCGCAGTATTTTGTGAGTCTTCGCGTCAAGTGTTTTGGATCAAAACTAGTCCTTTTTCAACTCCTGCAGTCATCTTTGCTAAATCGACGTGCCGATTTCATCAAATCGACGTGCCTCTCCAAGCAAATCGACGTGTCGATTTCGTCAATTCGACGTGCCAAATTGTCAGTCTGAAAATCAGGGCGTTGCAAGATAATGCTGAGAGTTTGACGAAAACGAAGGATTTTGTTAAGAATTTTGTAGTATTAGGAGAAATGTCATGATTGAGGTGCACCTTTTGCCTCGCTTTTTTCAGTTTTGGAAACGTAGTTTTTGGGCTCTGATTACTCCAAGTAGGGCGAAGTGTTGACTCACTTCGAGAAATATCTTGACCGTCATCGAGAAATACCTTGACTAGCGTCGAGAAAAATCTTGAATTGCATCAAACAAAATCTTCCCAAAGTTCGCACCAGGAGGCTTGAAAGGGCAAAACGAGGTGCGGACTTCGGGAAAGAAACCTGTTTGGAAGGGCTTTTCAGCCTTCAAAACACCTAAAAAGGCCCTAAAATGTTCGTAAAGTCCGCACCAAAGAGCCTTAAAATAGCCCTAAACACCCCGAAAAGTTCCCAAAGTCCGCACCAAAAGCCCCCAAAACCATCATGTTTCATGGAAAATCTTCCCACTTTTCGCACCTCGACGCAACAAGTCTTCTCAAAGTTCGCACCACGTCATAGAAGTGTTCTCAAAGTTCGCACCAGGAAGCAGAAATGTGTCGTTATGAGCTGGATGGAGTAGGGTAGCGTGCGAATAATAGGGCAGAAGGGGCGAGTTTTGTGTCTTTTCTAGGTTGATTAAAGCATTCTTTGTACTTATTGGATTAAAACAAGGTGCGGACTATGGGAAGATTTTGTTTGATGCAATTCAAGATTTTTCTCGACGCCAGTCAAGTTTTTCTTAGAAAAGTTCAACGCCAGTCATGATTTATAATTGAAATATTTTTCGTATCTTTGTAGCCGGAAAAGATTAAGCCAGATGCTTGACTTTGCAGCGATAGACTTTGAGACGGCCAATAGCGAGCGCAGTTCGGTGTGTTCTGTGGGCGTTGTCGTTGTGCGGGGTGGGGAGATTGTGGATTCGTTCTACTCGCTCATCCAGCCTGAGCCGAACTATTATAACTACTGGTGCCAGCGCGTGCATGGGCTGGGGCACAGGGATACGGACGATGCGCCGTTGTTTCCTGAGGTGTGGGCACAGGTGGAGCCTCTGATTGAGGGCCTGCCCTTGGTGGCTCACAACAGCCGTTTCGACGAGGGTTGCCTCAAGGCGGTGTTCCGCTGTTACAGGATGGACTATCCCGACTACGAGTTCTTCGACACGCTTTGTGCTTCACGCAGGCAGTTCCGTTCTTTGCCGAACCATCAGCTGCAGACGGTGGCCGAGGCTTGCGGCTTCTGCATGGAGAACCACCATCACGCGCTTGCCGATGCCGAGGCTTGTGCCAGGATAGCGATGGAGATACTGTGAAGAACCCGTCGGATGGGGTGGGGAAGAGTCTTTGCAGAAAAGAAGATGCCCGCGACGTTTTTCGTGGGCATCTATTGTTATTACTTGATGGCTTTGAATTCGCTGGTGGTGAGGGCAGTCATCCGCATCGTTTCCTTGTCTATCTTGATGTAGCCCTCGTCCATCGGACTGTCAAAGCCGAGGCTCTGCTTCGTTCTTTCGCTGATGGGGATGTACCAGAAGAGGTCTGTCTCGTGTGCCACGGTGTATTTCTCCAGGTTGCTGTCGCCGGAGACGTTGATGTATTTCACGTTCTCGTCGAGCGGCGAGCACGATGAGACGCGGAAGTGGCACGGCTCGCCTTTAGCCAGGGGCAGCACCGTCTCCTGCTTCGGCAGGATGAACCACACCAGCCCTCGGTCCATGTCCGTTATGAGCATCTCCTTCTCGGAGTTGTTCCTCACGATGAGGTCCACCATCAGTGTCTTCATCTCCTCAGCCTGAGCGTAGGCATCGGCAGACATTGCGTCGAGTCCTCTTTCCAGATCTCTTCCCTCTACGTAGCCGGCGATGTAGCCCGCTCCTCTGTTGCCTCTGAACATCTGAACCTCGGAAAAAGTGGTGCCGCCGGCAGAAAGAGCAGAGGCTACCGACAGCCAGCCAGCGGTCCGCTTAGCCTGCTTGATAGCTTTGATGAGTTCGGGCGACACGACTTGCTGCGCCACGAAGCACGACACGAGGTTGTCCTTCGAGTCCATCTGCAGCATTTGCCGATGGTTCGTGAGCGAGTCCATTTGCCCATTCTCGATGAGGATGATGCGGTTCAGGTACGTTGGGATGTACGTTGTCTTGGCTTGCGAAGCCAGTGCCAGCATGGCAAGCATCGCGATGGAACAGAGTCTTTTCATAATTTTGACAGGTTTTCGGCTGCGAAGTTACGACGAAAAGCAGAAACAGCCAAACAAAAGCCCGATTTTTTCCCTTACTCGCGTTTCAATCATTTTAGAACATCTAAAGACACGAAAGACTTCCAAATATTAAATCCGTTCAATTAGTTCAATCCGTTGTTCGAATAAACATTTTCGTGCCTTTTCGTGTCTTTCGATGTCTTGGAAAAATCTTTTGTTCCGTTGGGGCCTTTCCTCCTGACTGCAAGTGAAGAAAATATGCAAAATGTTTGGTAACGTCATGCAAAACCATTATCTTTGCACGGAAGAAGAACATAACTACTGCAATGCGATACGATGCGAAGACGAGGTGTCCACGGACACAGAAGGCTGCTGGAGGGAGGAATCTGCTCTGCTTCTTCTCTCTGTTCCTGATGTTCTGTGCAGCAGCTATCTACCGTGCCTTGCTGTATGGGAATGAGCCTTATGCCAACCTGCTACTCGTAGCATTGTCCAGCGCCGTGCTGTCGTTCTTCCTGACGGCGATGCGTCCCTATTGGCTCTTCGTCCTGCTGAGCATTCCCCTGATGTGGCTCTCCGGCAACGAGACCTTCGTGGCTGTGGTGTACCGTCACTACATGAAGGCGATGAATGTCGTCTCGATGTTCATCACGAATACGACGGAAAGCGGCAGCTTCATCTCCAACAACCTCTTGGCCGTTCTGTGCGACGTGCCCATCGTCATCCTGTGGCTCGTGGCCTTGTGGGCAAAGCGCACGAGTCGTCCGCTTAGCTACAAGACGTTTGCCTCCTCGGGCGCGTTGCTGGTGCTGTTCCTGACCTTTACGTGGAACACGAAGCTGATGGACCTGCCGCCCTTCAACCTGCCGCTGCAGTACTACCGAGGCTATGCCATAAACAAGAAGATAACTCAGACGGCTTCCGGCCCCCACATCACGCCCGACTGCCAGCAGCTCAATCCCGAGGAGCGCGAGGCGTACGTCCTGTTCATAGGCGAAAGCGTTGTCTATGACCACCTGTCGCTCGCAGGATACAACCGTCCCACCACTCCGCTCATGGATGCTCGCGACAACCTCACCCTCTTCACCGACTACATGACCAATGCTACGTTGACATTGCTGGCAGCACCAATGCTGATGACCGACGCCACGACCGACGACTTCTTCCGGAGCTATTCCGGTGTCAACAGCTTGCAAGTCTTTGGGGCATGCGGCTTCAAGACCTTCGTCCTGGTCTGCACCAACCATCTGGAATACGACACCTACCTCACTACGTCGGCCGACGAGGTGATAAGCGTGGGCAAGGATATAGACATCCCCGCCAAGGTGGACTCCCTGACAGACATCTATCCCAAGACCTTCTTCATCGTGCAGGGACTTGGCAACCACTGTTACTTCTATAACTTCGAAGAGCAGGACAACCTCTTCACCCCCAACCCGTATTACGGGTCAAGCGCCCAGTCCGACAGCCTCTACTACAATGCCTACGACTGCACCCTCCGCTATACGGACCGCGTCGTGGATGGCGTCATCAGTGCCATCGACAAGGAAGGCATGACCTCCCTGATGCTCTTCGCCTCCGACCACGGAGAGAATGTGAACCCAGGCGACGAACGGCGCTCCGTCTCCATGAACCCGATGCGGAGCGAATATCATGTGCCCCTTATCATCTGGAGGAGCCAAACGTGGATAGATCAGAACCCCGAAAAGGAACAATGCATACTCGCCGCCAAAGACCGCCCAACGAACACCGACAACGTCTTCTATACCTTGTGCGACGCAGCATCAATCCTCCTTCCCGACTCCCTCTCCAAACCCGAATGGGCCATCACCTCCCCGACATTCACCCAGCACAAGCGCACACTCCTCACCCCCGATGGCAAGACCATCCTCGAGCTTGACTGAGTGCCCATAAAGACTGACGGCATTACTGTCTATGAGTTATGAAAAAGATTAGGGGAGCTGATGTGGCTCCCCTAATTATTTCTGTCTGGCAGGCTGGATTTACTTTCCCTTCTTCAGTTTCTCGAACTCTTTCTTTGCTTTGGCGAGCTGGTCCATGAAGTCTTTGTTGTTCATCAGGGCGGGCAGGACGAGTGCACCTACCATCTGGCCGGCCTTGACGTCGCTGTAGTGGTGGAAGCCTACTATCCAGCGGCTTTCACCGAAGTCGAGGCCGCGCTTGTAGAGTTGGTTCTGGCGTTCGGGATTGATGCAGGCCAGCACCATCGAGACGGCGACGCCTGTTGCGCTGTGACCTGATACGTAGCTGCCGTTGTGGCGCAGGTGCTCCTCTGCCTCGGGCACGGGTGTGGGCTCGTTGTAGAGAGCATACGGACGGGTGCGCTTGTAGAGGTTCTTCGTGCAGCGTGTGGCATAGCTGCCGGCATCTTCCTTCATGCGGTTGATGAGGTTATAGATTTCCGGCGTGTCTTCCTTCGAGAGTTTCATGCCGAAGGCTTCGGAGAAGACGTCCAGGATGTTGTCGGTCGAGGTGTTGGCGTCCTTGACGGCTTGCTTGCCGCGAGGTGTGTCGCGGAGCGTCTTGCCGTACTGATACATGTGGAAGTCCTGTTCGAAGAGCAGCGAGCCGAATGCTGGTGGGGGACCGATGAAGGTAGTGTCCAGGGGAGCTTCCTCCTTGGTCAGGTAGTGGTTCGACTGTCCGTAGATGGTGATTACGGTGAACAAAAACGCGATGATGCTGATACTTCTTTTCATTGTTTTTAGTTGTTAGATGTGTTTTAGTGCCTGCAAAGTTACGAATAAGTGAGAGAAATACAAAAAGAAAAGCGTATTTTCTTTTGTATTTCCGAACGAGAGTAAGTTCGACGAATGTCAAAGTTACGAATAAGTGAGAGAAATACAAAAAGAAAAGCCAAGTTTTTCCTTTTGTTTTTCCGAGCGGAAGTAAATTCGACGACAGTCAAAGTACAAAATAGAGGGTTAAATGCAAAGAAAAACGAAGATTTCTTTGGTTTTTATATTGCTAATCCGTAACTTTGTAGGCGAGAACACCTATTTATTAACCACCTAAACTCTAAGTACTATGACTTACAAGATTATTGACATCGAGGGCATTGGCGAGGCTTATGCTCCGAAACTCATCAAGGCTGGCGTCGTTACTGTTGATGCTTTGCTCAAGAAGTGTGCTGCTCCCAAGGGTCGTGCTGCATTGGCAGAGGCTACGGGCATCAGCGAGAAGCTCATCCTGACGTGGACAAACCATGCCGACCTGTTCCGCATCAAGGGCGTTGGCCCACAGTTTGCCGAACTGCTCGAGGCTGCAGGCGTCGATACCGTGAAGGAGTTCCGCCATCGCGTAGCTGACAACTTGGTGAAGAAGATGCAGGAGACGAACGCTGCTAAGAAGCTCGTCCGCCGTGTTCCTTCCGTGAAGCAAGTCGAGAAGATGATTGCTCAGGCTAAGGAGCTCAAGCCCGTGATGAAGTATTAGTACGTTCCCCCGATGAGGGAAAAAAACGCCGCACCCGGACCTCCCGAGTGCGGCGTTTCTTATCCTCGCGTGGATAAACCAAAAATGTAACGTGGATAAATTCAAAACTTCACGTGGATAAATGTCAAACTTCACGTGGATAAATTCAAAACTTCACGTGCCATGTTTGGCATCTTCCCTTGTGGCGTATGAAAACAAGTGCAGGCGGATTGTGCAATCCGCCTGCTCTCTATTTGCCGCTAAGGCTGTTCTTACTTCTTAAGCATCTTTCTGCCGCCCTGGATGACGATGCCCTTGTAGCCGCTGCCTACCTTCTGGCCGGCTAGGTTATAAACAGCTACACCATTCTTAATACTTAATTCTATATTCTTCATTTCATCGATGCCCGTGATGTAGTCCTCACTGGCGATGATGACCCACTGGTCTGTGATGTTGTTGTCGTTGGCATCCAGGATGTAGCCATACGGTATCCACATGTCTTCTTCTACCAAGACATCCACGATGCCGCAGTGTGCGCCTTCGGGCAGACCAAGCACCAGTCCGTCGCTGAGCGAGAGAACGGCTTCCTCGCTGTCTGTTCCGTAGATTTCTACGGCTCCCTTTGCGCCCTTGAGCATGACGACGGTCTCTGAGCCGCTGACAGCAAGGGGATAGAAGCTCCAAAGAGCACTTCTCGTTTGGCTGTCGGCAGTCACCTTGGCACCTCCTTCGATGACAAATGATCCATTGAGAGCCTCGAATTTTGATGTCACGCTGAGTGAGCCAGGACCTGTTATCGTAAATGATGCGTCGCTATAGATGCCAAAGCCTTCGGGGACTTCTATGCTGTTCTCGCCTTCGAGCTTGATGATAACCTCGTCAATCTCTGTCGAGAGTCCCTCGCCCTCTGCCTCGATGTCGGCGCCGTTGAGCGTCAGCGTGTTCGTCTCTGCATCGTAACTAACCGTGCCGTCGCCAAGGACGTCCGCCTGATTGAGGCTCGTCACTTGTGTGCCTGCGATGAAGATTTCGTAGCTTTCGACAGACACAGGCGCGCCAATCACGACCCATTCGCCCTTGATGGCCTCGCCCTCGGCATTGACGATGTTGCCCGTATCTTCGTTGTAGTATGCGCCGACTGGCTGCGTAAGCTCCAGTCCGTCTTCGAGCTCGGGAGCAAAGCCGCTATAGGTTCCTTCCTCGCCCTTCATGCCCAGCACGGTCTCTGCGCCGCTAACCGTCAGGAATTGTGTGAGGATGGCATAGGAGCCTGTACTTTCTGCCGTTACATGTGCGCCGCCGCAGACGTTCAGACTGCTTGTGGCACGAATCCCGGTGTATGATGCTATGATGTCGAGCGTGCCGGGACCGTGGCTGTCGTCGGTCGTTGCTTCGATGTTTAGAGTTTGCCCCATGATGCCGGAGCCTTCGCTCGTAATCTTGTTCTCGCCTTCGAGCTTGATGATAACCTCGTCAATCTGTGTCGAGAGTCCCTCGCCCTCTGTCTCGATGTTGGCATTGTTGAGCGTCAAGGTGTTTGTCTCTGCATCGTAACTAACCGTGCCGTCGCCAAGGACGTCCGCCTGATTGAGGCTCGTCACTTGTGTGCCTGCCACATAGATGTTGTACTTGTTGACCTTCTGGATTGTTACCCAAGATGTTACGATTTCATTGCGGCGGCCTGCACAGATGGCGAGTTTGCTCAGATTGAACGAAGCGCCTGCAGGCTGAGTTATCTCGAGCTGGTCGTTCAGGTTAAGAGCTGTGCATCCGAACGAACCATCGTTGCCCTTGGCGTTCACGACAGTCTCTTCGCCGCTGATGGTTGTGATGCCTGCCGTGATGCCCTTCAAGTCTCCCTCGGCCGATACCTGTGCGCCATCAAGAATCTGCAGTGCTTTGGGCTGATTGTTTCCTATAGCAAAGATACCGTACATTGCAGTGATGGAGAGCGAGCCAGGGCCTTCGATGTAGCCTTTGCCCTTGAACCAGACGCCTTTGCTTGTGCCATTCAGCGACCTTGTGCAAGTGATGGCGCTGCTGCCCTCGAGCTTGATGTGGAGTTCCTGCTCAGCCTCGATGCCGCTGCCGTCACCGCCGTCGATGTTGGCATCGGTGAGTGTCAAGGTCAGTGTCTCGGGGTCGTAGCTTACGGTGCCGTCGCCCAGCACGTCAGCCATGTTGTGGTTGGTGACCTTTATGCCTGCGACAGTAATGCCATAGTCCTCGGTGTACTGAATGGTTACCCATTCGTCCTTGATGATGTTGCCGCTAGCATCCTTTATCTCGCCATCGACATATTGGGCGCCTTCGGGTGTTTCAATTCTGAGGCCATCGTTGAGGGTGAGGCTGGTCGATGCTCTGAATGTGCCGCGGGCATCAGGGCCGCACTTCATCCTTACGACAGTATTCTCGCCGCTGATGGTTGTCTCCTGTCCATTGATGGCATATTGCGTTGAACCCTCGGCCGTCACCTGAGCTCCGTCGCTGATGAAGAGCTTCGACAGATGAGCATCGATGCCGTATTTTCCGTTGACATAGAGCGAGCCAGGGCCTTGGATGTAGCAATATTTAGAGGCAATGCCGTATGTCGTGCTGTTGATGGTGTTCTCGCCTTCGAGCTTGATATAGAGGGTCTTGCCTGCATTGATGCCTGCTTCAGAGCCAGCCTCGATGTTGGCATTCGTGAGGATGAGCGTGCCAGGGCCGCCATCATAAGTAGGCTCTTGGAAGACAATGGTCCCGTCGCCCAGCACATCATGCTGGTTGGCATTCGTGATTTGCGTGCCAGCCACGTAATATTGGTACTCGCGCAGCTTGCCGATGACGACTTCTGCACCCTTAATGATGATGCCTGTGTTTGTCTTGAAGCAATGCATGTTGTTGCTGAATATTATGCCTTTGGGAGCCACGATGATATTGTCGTCTTCCAGGACGAGGGCTTCTGCATACAGCGGCTTGCCGGCATGCTTCCCAATGCGAAGCTCAGCTTCTCCCTTCACATAGAGATTACCGCTCACGTAAGCGCAATATGCTTCCGAATAGGTTGTCGATTTAGCTTCCACGCGGGCAGCGCTATTCAGCACGAGGTCGCCGCCAAGGAGTGCAATGGGATTTTTGTTGGCACTGACATTGAGTTTCTGTTTGTACCATTCTGCTTCGGCAGTCGTGATGGTGAGGGACTTTACGGTATTGCTGTCGGTAGCTATGCCGTCTTCTGCGCCAATGATGTTGACGAGGTCTTCGCCGAGTTCGATAATGGGATTGGAATTCTTTATCCTGAAGTCGATGGCATTGCCTGTTTCGCTGACGATGTCCACGCCGCTGAGGCAGAGGGTCTGCTTCGAGATGTCGTAGCGGGCATAGCCCCAATCGGTGTTCTTCGTCACTCCAGGCAGGACGGTCAGGTCGTTGGCATTGGCAGAGGTGATGTGCTTTCCGGCAATCTGTATGTTATAGACCACATTGCCTTCATCGTCTATGTTGCCCAGAATGACGTTCCACCCTTTGTCCTTTGCTATTTGAGCCTGTGCAAGGGTGCAGACATTGTCGGTAGTCAGGTCTTGTCCCATGACGGTGATTTGCGCATTCTTGTATGGTGAAACCTCGTGCAGACTCTCAAGCGTCTCGGTCATCCAAGCGTCGATGATGTTTCCGCTGATGTCTGCATTAATGAGGCTCTGGCAATCGGTGAAGTCAATGAAAGTAATTCTGTTGCCCGAGCAATACAATGAGATGAGGTGCTGGCAATTCGTGAGCTTCAGGTACGTTATCTGATTCATGCGGCAATCTAACTGTAACAGGTGCTCCATGCTGCTTACATCTAGATATGTCAACTTGTTATTTCTGCAATAAACCTTCTTCAAGTACAGCAGCTGGTTTATGCCCTGGAGCGAAGAGATGCCCATGTTGTCCGCATAGAGATTCTCAGCGTTTAACACTTCTTCGAAGTCAAGTTCGCTATCGCTGTTCTTGTCGAACGATGAGGTGACGAGACCCCGGAATGCTTCGTCGGGGAAGGTTTCCTCGTTGATGGGCGTATAGGTGAGGATGGACATATCTGTGACCGCCGAACCCGCTGCCCTCAGGAGGAATGTCCCGTCGGTCTGGCTGAAATAGACCTCCTGGTCATTCGCGTCCTTCATCTTCTCTGTGCCGAGGATGCGTACATCCTTCAGTCCCGTGGCAACAGGCTGGGCGAAAGTCCTGGTGGAGAGCTTGACGCCGCTGTTCTGCACAACAAACAGGCTGAGGTCGCTCAGTGCCTTTTTGCCCTCTATATCCACATAGGCATCGGTGATGACGACTTCTTCCCTGCCCGACTTGCTCACGATAGCGGTGGAAGCATCGTAGGGGGTAACGAATGCGCTAACAGATAGTTGGATGTCGGCGATGACAAGCCTTGCTGCATTGGAGATGGCGATGGCATCCTTTTCACTTCCAATGATTTTGGTATACAACTCAGAGCCGCCAATAATGCCAGAGGCAGACTTGATTGTAGTGTTGGCATTCAGCCGAAGGGCAGAAGCATAATCGGACCGTATCTTATTATAATCTTCGAAGACAATCGTCAAGCCATCGCAGCTCTCGTTGTAGATAGCATACTCATTGTTCTTGCAATCAATTGTGATGTTTCTCAGGGTGAGCGTCTTGGTGCCGGGGTCGAAGCTTATCTTTGAGTAATAGGAATCGAATGTGAAATAATTGTTGTCGAAGATGTAATGTTCATGAGTGAAGATTCTGTTGCCGGTAATGTTGTTGCAGTTGTCGGATGTGACGCTTACGCCTGCAACCTTGATGCCGTAGTACTCGGCACGTGCTGCCTGAGGCACGAAGCATGCCAGCATCAGCAGCAAAAGGGAAAAGAAATGAACGTTCTTCATAATCTTCGTATATTATATGGTATTATTTAATGTGTTACTTTCTCAGATACTTCTTGCCGCCCTCGACGACGATACCCTTGTAGTCCTTGCCCACCTTCTGGCCAGCGAGGTTGTAGGTAGAGTCCTTAAGGTCCTTAGAGTCCTTAAGGTCGTTAATGCCATCGATGTAGTCTGGTCGTGCAAGCGTTACCCAGTACGGAATCAAGTAGCCACCTGCGTTCACTATGCCGACATCCTCGACGAATGTCCTGCCGTCGTAAATTGCATCGGTGTTAATCTCGATGCCGTCGTTGAGGTCGAGGGCATGGAAGTTCATGATGGAACCCTGGCGACCTTTTGCTTGCAGCATGGTCTGAGTGCCGTACATGTGGATGGAGGGGAATGTCGGGGCAGATGCCCTTCTTCCTTGCAAACCGCAGTTATTGCCTGTGCATTCCACTATCAGGTTCACGTCATCCTTCAGTACAATGTCGTGCCAAGTCACAATGCCCATGCCTTCAGAAGTGATGCTCAGCGTACCGCCGCCCTGGAAGGTAACAATCGAGGCATCACCCGGAGTTCTCAGTGCCATGCCGACATGGTTGTCGCTGGCATTGATGTAGCTATGTCCGACGAGGTTGACTTTGAGGCCTGCCGTCTTGGCAGCGATGCCTCCCACTTCTGTGGCACCGAGTGTGGCATTGTTCAGCGTCAGGGTATTTGTCTCGGAAACGTAGTTGACCTTGCCGTCACCCAGGACATCGTGCTTGTTGATGTTATAGACGTCGGTGCCTGCCACGGTGATGTTGTAGGCGATGGGTGTCTCGTGGCTTGTTGTCACCAGGAAGGTTGCCTTGCCTTCCGTGTAATGGATGTTGGCCTCGCTGGTAGCGATGATCGTGGCGGTGCCTTGCTTCAGCATGGTTACCTTGCCCGTCGCAGCATCCACTCTGGCAATGGACTCGTTGGAGCTCTTGTAGGTGACTGCCAGATTGCCAGGCGTCTTCAGCAGCTGGGGAGCCGCTACCGTTGCGCCCACGCTGGCCGTCAAAATCTTCTCTTTGAATGTCAGGCTCGGCACGTTCTTCCTGTAGATGGCGCGCACGGTGACGTTGTTGGGCGACATGTATGTCCAGTGGTTTCCGTATGTCGGGCTAGACGATGAGCCCCATCCGTCAGTCCGCTCAACGTCGTGTTCGTTGCGCAGCATGTTGCTGTCATCTTTGATGACCCTCCAGTATAGGAAGTCCTTCCTCCAGTTGTCTTCAGGCTCCAATCGTATGGGTACGCCACCACGCACTTGCAGCTTGTTGCCACAGTTCGTGTCGAGCACAAAGTTGTTTCCGACAAGGGTGCCCGTTGTGGCCACGCCGTCCTCGACGGTCAGCGTGTACTTCTCTTCCGTCTTCTTGACATGGCAGGACAGGTACATCTCGGGCGAAGAGATGTATATCTTCTCGCCATTCTCGTCGAGCGATTGTAGATCAAACGTTAGGGCACTCTCATAGTCATCCACGATATCTTTCGGTGTGATGGTGAGTGTCAAACCCTCGAAGCTCACATCTACCAAGCAGTTTTCCTCAATAGCATAGGTGAAGTTATGGATGTCGTTCCTACCTATCGACTTGAAGGTGATGGTCTGCGATGGGATTGGGTCGCCATAGGTCCACTCGAAGCGGAGCCTCGTCTTGTTGGGCTTCAGCCTGTAGTCCGGACCGCTGTAGTCGGTGAGGCGAGTTTCTACATGCGTTTCATCGTTGAGGCAGATGCGCTGCTCCATGCCCTTGACCGTTTTGGTAGCCTCGCGAATTGTTTCCCATTCGCCCCACTCATGACCGAGGCGCGGTTCTCGATGGCCTTTCTCGACGAGCTTGTTGCAGTATTGACAATACCAATCGCCTGTGTAGCCGTCGGTGGTGCATGTTGACCAGACTCTATTCTTCACTTCGCCTCTCCAATTCAGATAGATTTGTTCTCCTCTGTCATCCAACGACCAGTACCAGCTGTCTCTGAGGCCATGAGTGAGCGGTGTCCTCTTGCCCTTGACGGTTTCTCCGCAGCGGTTGCAGAGGAAGTCACCCTCATAGCCATAGGTCTTTTCGTTTGGATGTGTCCAGTTATTATATCGGAGTGTGCAGTATTCCACCTGCTCTGTGCCTGCAATCGGTGTGTCGGGCAGGTCGTGTCCGAGGGCAGGGATGCGTGCGCCTTCCTCCAGCACAGTTTCGCAATCCTTGCAGAGCGTGTGTGGCTCATGGCCATGGCTTGAGCAAGTAGCTGCTACGCGCTTGCTCTGTTTGGTTCCGCCGGAGTGGTCGCAATCTTCGATGTCTGCGAAGGCAACGGCAGGGCCGTCGGGCATGGTAAATGAATATAGGCCAGCGGTTCGATTGAATCGGAAGGTAAAGCTTTGGAGGATGATGTCGCTTCGACCACCGTCCCACGGGATATCGTTATCGCCCCCCGGAGAGTAACCACTAATCCACTGCTTGAACTTGACAGGCACATTAGTAAAGGACAATTCCGCCTGAGCTGCCTTCGGGTCGTAGGCGAGGAATATGGTCTCCCCCTGTTTGGCGTATGCAACTTCCTTAGATCTTATGATTCTTCCATCCCTTATGGTTATATCGTAAGCCTTGCCGCCAAGAACCATGATGGGCCAGGAGCCGAAGGGATAGAACTTCTCTTCGCAGTAGCCACAGATGTCGCAGTAGCGCACAAGCTTGCCGGGAATGGTGTCCGTACCAGAAATCTTGGCATCTCTCGAGTTCTCCCACACCGGCCATACGTGCTTCTCGGTCTTCTTCTCGTTGCAAGTCTTGCACTTGACGGTGTGCGAATTAGGTCCGTAGCTGCCCCTCTTCGGGTTGGGACCCCAATGACCGTTAGGCAAATACATTCCTATTTCGTCGAACGTGTACCAGACGTGCTCGTGTGGTAGTTTGTCTATCTTTGCCCTCTTCGAGTAACCGCATGCGGAGCAGGTAAGCCTGTTTTCGCCATACTCCTGATCGGTAGGCTCTGTGATGACTTCAGTCTCGTCGAAGTTGTGGTCTTGTGCAGGCTCGGGGCTGGAGATGCCGCAAGAGCAAACGAACCAGTGCTGCGTGATGCTGTACTTTGCTATGTCGTAAGAGTGAACGTGGCCAGGCTCTACCTTCGGGATGACTTCGCTGTTCTTGTACTGGCAGTCCAAGCAGGTCTGTTCGCGCAGGCCCGTCTCTTCGGAAGTGGCAGGACGAACGAGTGTCCACTCTGTGAAGCGGTGCTTGGAGACTTCCTTCATCGCGCTGCACTCGCCGAAGCAGTAGTTCTCGTGCGTTTCGCTGTCCTTTGACCTGTAGCGTCCGAAGACGTGCTGTGCTTTAATTGTGACGACGTCGGACGTCACGCTGCCGCGCTCGTTCGAGATGACGCAGTAGTACTTATAGTATTGTTGCTTATAGTCATCACAGGCATCGGTAAGAACGACTGCCTTCAATGTTGCTGTCTGTGCGCCGGCATGTTGGTAGAAGCCGTCTTCGTCGGGCGTGTCGTCCGTGACAGCACTATAGCCGCTGACTGTCCTCCTGTACCACTGATAGCTCAGGTTTGCGCCGCCTGCCTTCACCTTGAATGTAGCATAGCGTTGAGGCACATCAAGATAAGCGGAGGTGTTGGTCTTGCCTGTGTAGTCGGTTGGCTGGCTGAGGATGTAGGGCTTGCCGTCGGCAGCTACCTCAACGTATGGAATGGAGATGATGCTCATCTTGTAGTCGCAGACTGCACAGTTCACCTGAGCCGTTCCGTTGGTATGTGTGCTGGGGTTGGCCGGAGTCAGGGTGACGGGTGTTCCCTCGGAATGGATGGCTTTGTTCAAAGCGATGCCGCAGTCCTCGCAGACATTCCAGTGAGCGTTGGCGTCTTTTCTCCAAGTTGTGCTCACGTTGAGGTGCTGGCATTCTGCGTCGTGCTCGCAGAGTTCGAGGCACTGGTCGTCCTCGTAGCACCAATGCTCGGCAAATTCGTCGCTCTCGATGCAGAGGTCGTGGTCGCAGCCTACAGAAGATGTGTTGTTGGCGCAGCAGTCGAGACAGAGCTCGCAGATGTCGCAGCGGTCCTCGCCTTCGTAGCAGTCGCCGCACTGGTCGCAGATGAAGTGGCCGCCGAAGTCGTCGTCGCTCTCCGGGCAGACGTCGTGCTCGCAATGTTCGCGGCAATCCTCGCAGAGGCCGCAGTATTCGCAGAGCTCGCCCTCGTCGAAGCATTCGCCGCAATCGGGGCAGACATGGTCGTCCCAGTCAGAACCGTCGGGACAGAGTTCGTGCTCGCAGTGGTAATCGGCCTGGCAATCGGGGCAGAGTCCGCAGTACTCGCATTCTTCATCCTGCGGGCATGCTCCGCACTCGGGGCAGAGATGGTCTTCGTAGTCGGCGGAAGCGATGCAGTAGCCATGTTCGCAACCCTCCGACTCGCTGTTGTTATAGCAGCAGTCTTCGCAAAGCTCACAGTCAGAGCAAAGTTCGACGCCGGCTCCTTCGGTGCACTTGCCGCATTGCGGACATTTCCAGTCGTTCTCTTCGCAGCAATGTATGCAATGTTCGCCGCCAAACTCACACCAGACCACTTCGTCGCCGAAGCAGTCGCCGCACTCGGGGCAGTGCTCTTGGTAGCTGGCACAGCTCTCGCAGAGTCCGCATTCGTCGCAGACATCTTCGTCGCAACGGAAACATTCGCGGCAGTGGATGAAGTCCTCGGCCGCAGCATCTTCCATGCATACGTGGCAGATGGCATGTTCCACGCAGGCATCGCCCGCCGCGAAATCGGTCTCTTCTCCGTCGATGACCATACAGTTGCCGCACTTATCGCATTGCACTTCGCTGCAGTCCGTGCAGTGTTTCTCTAACATCGAGTATTCGCAGTCGCACTCTGAGGCACCTTCGCCAAATATTTCATGACAGTAGGGACATCCGGCACCAGATTCTTCGATGAGATATTCTGCGCAGTCGTAGCAAACGTATTCGTCGAACATGTTGAAGATGCCGTCGTGGTATTCGCCATTGTCGATACAATTGCTACAAAACTGGCAGTGGTGCGAACGATAGCAATCGGAATTGACATCTTCAGTGCACGAGCCGCAATCCGAGCAGAAGAGATCTTCGGCTGCTGCCTCTGCTTCGGCAGAGCTTTCGGCATAGATGGCGTACTCGGAGCCGCACTCTTCGCACCAGGCGACGGCTTCGCCCCAGGTGTCAGTCCACTGCCAGTCCCAGTCGGCATGGGCTTTGAGCAGTGGGAACAACATTATGGCCAGCGCCATAATCACTCTCATTGTGGTGTGATACGTTTTCATATTCGCGTATGTTATAATTATTAATAATGTGTATGCAAAGATACTTTTTTTTACTCAAGAAGCCAAATGTTCCGCAATCTTTTTGTCTATCAGCTGCTCTAACCAAGGTTCTATCTCCTTCCACTTTCGGTCGAGCATCCTGTTCATCACGGCCTCCTGCTGCGACAGGAAACTCATATAGTCTGTCGCAAGCTCGTGGGCTACTTTTTGCTTTTCTGTGGAGGACATGATGTGTGGTTTTGATTGTTTTCTGCTGCAAAAGTAGGACTATTTTATGGAAAGCCAGTTGTTAAAATCTTCCAAAATATTTGTTATTTTCTTCCAAAATGCTGTTTTTCTCGATGAAATGGGGGAAAATGAAAAATAAAAACTCCTTTACTCCTTAGAAGAAGTAAGAGGTAAGATTTCGCCCCGGAGGGGCATTGAGCAGTCAGCCCAGGGCATGGCCCTGGGTATTGAAGCACCTCACACTCCCTCGCCCTGAAAGGGCAAAAGCATTATGGGAAATGTATGGCTTTTGCCCTTTCAGGGCGCTTTAGAAGCCCGACCAGAACTGTCGCCAGTATTTGCGTGCCAGTTCGTCCCAGCTGCCGATGGTGGCGTTGAAGAAGTCGGCTGTGTAGCCATTCAGGAAGGCAGTCCGCTGCTTCTCCTCGGTGTTCCACCACGTCTGCTCCACGAAGGACTGTTCGCGAGCCGCTTTGTCGAGGAAATGCTGCTGTGCTTTTTGCAGCGAAGTGCGCGTTTGTCCCCATTTCATCGAAGAAATGCGGTTCGCTTCGCGGTAATGCCAGAGTGCTGCATCGTCTCTTTTCCGATGCTGACCACACACGCCAAGCATCATGGGCAGCTCTGTGTTTCCAGAGAAGATGGGGAAGCGAGGCGACTGCCCAGGGTTGTCGAGCGCTATCCAAGCCACACCGCCAATGTCGTCGGGCATCCACGAACGCAGCTGGATGATGGTGCTGTATGCACACCATGATACGCTGACGGTGCGTATGTTGGCCATCGTGCTGTCGTTCAGCAGTCCGGCATAACGGCGTATCTCGTCGGGCCGCATCCAAGGGTTGCTTATCAAGGGCTTGCCGCCCTTCAGTTTCACTCCGTCGCCATCCTTAGCCAGCGAGTCGATTTTGCACGACAGACTCAGGTCCGTTCCCTCGTAATAAGAGCCCAAAAGCTTTGAGACCCTCTCGACGGAAACCTTCTCTTTTGGCTTCACCGAGAGCGGTAATTCGCCCATTTCATCGGTAAAATTGGCATCGGGAGCCAGCTGCTGCATGATGAAAAGTTCGCGCACGCTGTAGTTCTTCGGCTCGTTAAAATAGTTACCACCTGAATAGGCTTTCCAGAACGAGAATTCCTCCTTGCCGTCCCACAGCCCCAGTTGCTTGGCGACGCTGAAGACATTGTCCGAAGCCATGAAGTGGTCCGTGTCGTTGAGGTCGAGTCGGCCTATGCGGCAGATGTTGGCGCTGACGGCAACCTCATCGTCGGGGATGCGTTGTGCTGCCCATACGCCACCGATTTGCTTCGGTCCTTCGCCGAAGACTTCGAAGATCCACACCTCGTTCTGGTCGGCAATGGTGAGGCATTCGCCGCTGTCGCCGTAGCCGTACTGCTTGATGAGGCTGCCCATGAGGCGTATGGCTTCGCGGGCTGTGGAGCAGCGTTGCAGGGCGACGCGTTGCAGTTCCTCAATCATGAAGAGTCCCTTCTTGTTCTGCAGGGTGTCGCGACCGCTGATGGTTGTCTCGCCCATTCCCAGTTGCTTCTCGTTCAGGCAGGGGTAGGCCGTATTGAGGAAGCGGTAGGTGTGACGTGCCTGAGGTATCGTCCCGCGTTCCTTGACGCCCGTCATGTCGCCGCTGTTCTCGGTGTGCATCAGGCCTTCGTAGATGCTCATGATGGTGTCGCGCGGATAGTCCTTGGCGGGCTCGATGCTCATCCAGGTGCGATACCACGAGTCGCAGGTGTGGCTGGTCATGACCGAGCCGTCGGTCGATGCTTGTTTGCCCACCATGATGCTGGTGCAGGCGTCTTGGGGTGTTTGTGCCGAGCAGAAGAGAGCCCAGGCAAGGAATGTCAGGAGTGTTGTGTGTCTCATTGCTTCAAGAGTTTCTTTCCGTCGTGAATGTAAATGCCCCGCGCAGGAGTGCCTGCCAGCTTGCGGCCGTCGAGGGCGAAGTAGTTAGGGTCTTTAAGGTCCTTAGGGTCCTTAAGGACTTTAGGGTCGATGGCTGTCACCTCTTCGTCGGAGAGGACAGGATGGATGGTGATGCGGTCGAAGTTAGGTGCCCAGGAGTCGTCTAACGACTGGATGGTTACAATATTCGTAGAGCCTTTCTTCAGGGTGATAGGGAACATCTTCCACCCCATGCCGTCGGGATCCCACGAGCTGGTGCAGTCGCCATTGTCCTTGAAGATGATGGTGTCGCCAATCTGTTCGCCGTTGACGAAGAGCTTGGCCGGGCGCGTGTCTCGCGACATATAATATAAGGTAAGGATGTACTCGCCGTCGTGGGTGGCCTTGATGCGGTTGAACTGTATCTTGCCGCCGTTGCCGAGGTAGCCCACGTAGCCGCCTCCTGAAGCATGGAGCGTGCTGTAAGTCTCCCTCCTTGTGTCGCCGGTCAGGGTGTTGCTGGTGGATTCAGCCTCGTAGGTAGTGCGGTCCAAAGGCACGGCGAGGTTGTCGTTGGGAGATATCTGTACGAGGAATCCGCCCTCGCTCAGTTCCTTCAGGCTGAGGGTCTTGTCCTTCGTCACTTGCCTCTTCTCGAACTTGAGGTCGGTTCGGCAGTTCCCGTCTTTGTAGATGTAGGCCGTGTAGGTCGTTCCCTCGTCGAGGAAGTCGAGCTTCAGGCGTGCGGTCCGCTCGTTGACGCTGATGCCCGACAGCCACCAATCGCTGCCTTTCCTTCTGGCAACAGTGGCGAAGGAAGTCGGATTGCCCTCCAGGAGCAGACTCTCATCCCAGGCTGCAGGCAGACGCTTCATGATGTCCTTGCCGATGAAGTACTTCAGGTTCTGCGGTGCCTCGGCGATGTGTACGATGCCGCTCTCGAAGAGGGTTGTCAGGGCGAGGTGATGGCCCTGGCTTCGTTGCGTCATGAGGCTGCCTCGCCATGTTGCGAAGTCGCCAGGCGTGAAGTCCATCGCACCGACCACATTGCGGGTGAAGAGGACGTCGAGGTGGTGCTGCGTGGAGTTCAACCTTGGGTTCCAGAACTGTTGTTCGCCGCCATAGATGCCCTCCTGCGTCATGATGTGCGGATAGGTGCGGCGCAGGCCAGAAGGACGAGTGCAGCCGTGGAGGTTGACGAGCATGTGATACTTTGCTGCGGTCTTGTAGAGGTTCTCCATTCGCTCCATTGTCTCCTTCGAATCGTCTTCCCAGAAATCGACCTTGATGCCCTTGATGCCCCAGCCTTGCCATTTCTTCAGGGTAGCGTCCATCTTCTCGTTCGAGAAGTCCTGACTGGCGCCCAGGTTGGCATTCTGCCAGAGCAGGCAATCGACGCCTTTCGCGTTCGCATCGTTGATGAAGCCAGGGAACCACGATGAGCTCCAGCCTGCATCGATGAGGTAGTATGGCCAGCCCATGTCGGCAGCCAGTTCGCAGTGAGCCCACTCGCCTTCGCGGAGTCCGCCGTAAGCATCTCTGATCTCACCTCTACCACCATCTGAGCCGCCCCAATACCAAGCAGAGACGCCTGGCTTAATCCAACTCAGGTCGGTCATCTCGGTAGGTGGACAGAGATTCTCGGTCATTGTGGTCTCGAAGATAGTCTTCGGCGAGCCGCACACCACCATTCGCCAAGGCGTTTGGGTAGGCAGGGTGCAAGTGATGCGATGCGTCTTGTCCTCGGCATAATCCTTTGTCTGGCCCGTCCAACTGTATGAGAACTCGCCTTCCGTTTCCTCGGCTTTGGTGAGCGAAGTGCAGAAGAACCTGCGGCAGTCTGCTTCGGAGATGAGCAGATAATCGGTGCCGTTATAGACGAGGGTAGGGGAGTTGTATCGCGCATCGCCCGTCGTGATGAGCGTCTGCCAGTCGTTGTATTTTGCATAGTGCCCTTCGTAGGGATAGTTAGGGTCGTTGCCACCCGAGTTTCCCAAGAAGCGGCAGGCCGTCGTGCTCTTGATGTTTGCCACACGAATGCGGCTCGCCTCGTCGATAAGTGTAGCGGAAGTGTGTCCGCCAAACTTTGGGAGAAGATACCGGAAAGCGAAGCCGTCGTCGTAGAGGCGGAACATGACATTCATCCTCCAAGTATACCTCTTCATCGTAAGTGTGAGGGTGTTGCAATGGTCGCGCAGTTGGCTGCGTTTGCCGACGGGCAAGGTGTAACTGTCATCAACGGTGCCGGAATCCACCTCCACCAGTTCCAGACTTTCCGAAAGGTTGCTGGTGGAGAGTTTCAGCCCGAGTGGTGACTCGGAGACGATGGCTCTGTCGCCTCGACTGACGGAGTAGGAGAGCTTTCCATCCGTAAAGGAAACGGTTGCCTTCAGGCTTCCATCGGGCGATGTGACGGTATAATCCTCGGCCCACACAAGGGAGCAAGGGGCGAAGAGCAACAATAAAAGTAGAGACTTCGTTCGCATGGTATTTTAGTTTAAAACTGGTGCAAAGATACGAAAAAAGCAGCAAACTACAAAAGAAAAAAGCATTCTTTGCATAAGGCACCAGCAAGGGTTTCACAATTCCCTATGGAAGGATTGCAAACTTAACGTGTGTAGTTGGCAAAGTTAACGTGTGAAGTTGGCGAACCTAACGTGTGAAGTTTGAAGACTTGACTGCCTGCCCTATTTCACGGCAATCACCTTCTTTGCGTTCTTCATGATATAGAGGCCCTTAGGCAAAGTTCTGCTCGAGGATTTCCCTGTTGCCACACGCTTCCCGCTGAGGTCGTAAATCTCCTCATCCTGCACAGCTTCGAGGTCTGCAGAGGGCGACTGTATGCCGGTAGTGTATGGCTTGATTGTTATTACCACCAGGACGGGTCGATGGTCGGAGGCATTCGGTTCGTTGATGACCTGACGGCTCCTGATGGATTTTATGACGTGGCCGTAAGTGGCGATGTAGTCGATAATCTTCTTCGGACTTGAGGCCGGGAAGGTGTAATTAGCAGGGCTTGCTGTAAGGTTGTTCAGGAATTGGAACTTCCTCTTCATCGTTGTGATGAGTTTCGAAGAGGGTTCGTCGTTCCAGTCGCCGCAGATGAAGAACGGCTTTTCCCATCGCGCGATTTCCTCCAGTATGATGTCCAACGAGGTGAGGCGATTCTCCTCTTCAAGGGCGAGATGGGTGCAGGCAAAGACATATTCCTGGAACTCGCAGACGAGGAGTGTTCTTTTCTCACTTCCAGGCAAAGGAATGTTGCGGACAGACAGCGGCTCTTCCTTGCTGAGGATGGCCACTCCGTATTTCCCTTTAGTAAGGGGAATGGCGGGACCAAAGGTGGCATACATTCCGAGCTTGCTGGCCAGGACGGCAGCTTCGTTGATGTAGCCAGAACGCTTCACGCAACTGTCCACTTCCTGCAGTCCCACGATGTCTGGCTGAGCAGCTCCGATGACTGCAGCTTGCCTGTCCATGTTGACCACGTCGTCCGACCCTGCACCATGCTGAATGTTGTAGGTCATGATGCGAAGTGTGTCGAGTCCATCGTCCTGCGAATAAGCCTTCGGGGTCGAGGACAGGATGCCGAGGATAAGACTAAGGAGGAAAATAAGATAGCTTCTCATAGTGGAATGTTGTTCAGTTTTAGTTTATTTCAGCCGTAAAAGTAGTGCTTTTTCCCTTTCGTGCAAAGAAAAAACACATATTAAATAAGAAAAAAGGCGGAAAATGCTTGGTGGAATGAAAAATTGTCGTACCTTTGCAGCCGGTTTGGAAAAAGTCGTCTATTGGAATAGACTAAAAAGAGAAGATTAGAAATGTCTAAGATTTGTCAAATTACCGGTAAGAAGGCCATGATTGGCAATAACGTGTCACACTCCAAGCGTCGCACGAAGAGGACTTTCGACGTGAACCTGTTCACCAAGAAGTTCTACTATGTGGAAGAGGATTGCTGGATCAGTCTGAACATCAGCGCTTCCGGTCTGCGCTATATCAATAAGGTAGGACTCGACGCCGCTCTGAAGAATGCAGTGGCTCAGGGTTATTGTGATTGGAAAGAAATTCGTGTAATCGGCTAACCGCTAAACATTCAGAAACTATGGCAAAGAAAGTTAAAGGCAACAGAGTCCAGGTGATTCTGGAATGCACAGAGATGAAGCAGAGCGGTCTGCCAGGCACATCTCGCTACATCACCACTAAGAACAGGAAGAATACTCCCGAGCGCCTCGAGCTCAAGAAGTACAACCCCATCTTGAAGAAGATGACTGTTCACAAGGAAATCAAGTAAATAAAACAACAGAACTATGGCAAAAAAGACAGTCGCTACCCTTCAGACGGGTAAAACCGATGGCCGTTCATACACCAAGGTTATCAAGATGGTGAAGAACCCTCAGACGGGATCCTACTCTTTCGACGAGCAGATGGTTCCCAACGAGGCCGTTAAGGACTTCTTCAAGAACTAAACAATACAAAGAGATAGAGGAAGGCGGGGAGCAGTAAAGGCTTCCCGCTTTCTCGTTTCACAAGATGTTCACCACTTACACGCTTCCACAGGGACTACGCATCGTCTGTGCTCCAGGCCGGACGGATGCAGTCTATCTCGGTCTCGCAGTCGATGCCGGCACACGCGACGAACTGCCTCAGGAGAGCGGCATGGCGCATTTCACCGAGCACATGTCGTTCAAGGGAACACAGCGACGTTCGGCACGTCAGGTCATCTCCTGCATGGAAAGTGTGGGCGGAGAACTCAATGCCTTCACGGGCAAGGAGGAGACGGTCTATTACTGCACTTGCCTGCAAGGGCATGTCGGCCGAGCCATCGACCTGCTCCTCGACATAACCCTCTCCAGCACCTATCCCGACGAAGAGATGGCGCACGAGGTGGAAGTCGTCATCGACGAGATAGAGAGCTACAGGGATCAGCCTTCGGAACTCATCTACGACGAGTTCGAGAGCCTCCTCTTCCCCGAGCATCCGCTGGGCCGCAACATCTTGGGCGACGCCGACACGCTCCGAACCTTCCATTCCGCCGACATGCAACAGTTCGCGCGAAGGCTTTACCGGCCCGACCGCATGGTGCTCTACGTCCTGGGCAACGTAAAGCCAGAACAGGTGCTCCGTGCGGCAGAGAAAAACGCGGCACGCCATCTTTGCGAATGCGGCACGCCATCTTTGTCAACGCGACACACCGAGTTTGCCAACGCGGCACGCCGAGATAACCACATCATCCGCAGGAAAGACACACACCAGGCGCATGTCGTCGTCGGAGCACAAGCCTTCGCAGCCTCCGACCCCCGCCACCTGAACCTCTATTTCCTCAGCAACATGCTGGGCGGACCAGCCATGTCGAGCCGTCTGAACCTCGCCCTGCGCGAACGGAACGGCCTTGTATATACCGTGGAAAGCAACAGCGTGGCCTATACCGACACAGGCTTCTGGTCGGTCTATTACGGTTGTGACGCAAAAGACCGCGCCCGTTGCCGCCGACTCGTCCTTCGGGAACTGGACAAACTCACGCAAAACCCCATGTCCCAGCGCACCCTCGATGCCGCACGCCGGCAACTGAAAGGCCAGATAGGCATCTCCTACGACAACTTCGAGAACGTAGCCATCGGCATGGCGAAACGTTTTCTTCATTACGGCAAGACGCTCACAAAGGAACAACTCTTCGAGCGCCTCGACGCCCTCACACCCGACGACTTGCTCCAGACAGCACAGCACGTCTTCTCCCCCGACAGACTTTTGACTCTCGAATACGTCTGAAAAGTTCAGACCCCGACGCGTTTAATTGTGTTTTATTACGCGTTTTTTTCCTTTTCTCGATTTTCTCCCCACCATTTTTGTAATGTAAGTAAAAAAGTTTTCAACAGCACTTTTTTATATGTCGTAGTGTGCTGAAAGTCCTTTATTTATGGCCTTTTGCGAAAACAAAATGGTGACCAGTTGGCAGGTTATCAACAAGATAAGCTAAGTCGCTAAGAAAAAAAAGTTTAAAGAAAGTGTGGGGAATTGTGGGGAATTGTGTATCTTTGCACCAGAAATTGCAATAAAAGCCTAAAATCGATGAGATTTACAGGAAGTATAGATGCCAAGACAGACGAGAAAGGACGCGTTTTCGTGCCCAGCGTCTTCCGTAAAATCCTGCAGAAGGAAGAGGAGGAAGGGCTGGTGCTGCGTCGCGATCTCTTCGTGAACTGCCTTGTGCTCTACCCAAAGAGTGTGTGGGACGCTCAGGTTGACAGTATCCGAGCCCGCACCAACCCCTTCAACCGCCATCAGCGCGAAGGCATGCGTCTGTTCACGGCCGACGCAGAGAACATCACGCTGGACAGCGGCGGGCGTATGCTCATCCCTCGCCGTTACATGGAACATGCAGGCATCAAGAGCGATGTGCGCTTCATCGGTGTGGACGACACCATCGAGATCTGGAGCAAGCAAGCTGCCGAAGGCCTGCTCAGCGACCCCGAGAAGGTAGGCAGCATCTTGGAGGAGATGATGAAGGACGACAATACATAATATAATAATATATTATAATGTTCGCGAGGTGTGAGGAATATCATGTGCCGGTACTGTTGAAAGAGACAGTTGATGGACTGGACATCAAGCCCGGCGGCATATATGTGGACCTCACATTCGGTGGCGGCGGCCACAGCAGGGAGATACTCCGGCGCCTTCAGGGCACAGGACATCTCTACAGCTTCGACCAGGACGAGGATGCCCTGCAGAATGCCAAAGAGATGGAAGGCGAAGCGAACTTCACCTTCATCCGCAGCAACTTCCGCTTCCTCAAGAACTGGATGCTCTACTACGGACACGAGCAGGTGGACGGCATACTGGCAGATCTAGGCGTGAGCAGCCATCATTTCGACGAAGAAGAACGGGGCTTCAGCTTCCGTTTCGATGCTCCGCTCGACATGAGGATGAACCGCCAAGCCAGTCTCAATGCGAAGAAGATAGTGGAGGAGTACAGCGAAGAGCAGCTCTCCAACATCCTCTATCTCTATGGCGAACTGAAGAACAGCCGTCGCATCGCTGCAGCCATCGTCAAGGCACGTCAGCAGAAACCCATCACCACTACAACAGAACTGGTGGAGGTGCTGAAGCCTTTGATGGCTCGCGACAGCAAGTCGTCAAAAGGCGACCGCGAGAAGAAAGACTTGGCCCGTGTCTTCCAGGCGCTTCGCATAGAAGTCAATGGCGAGATGGTTGCCCTGAGGCAGATGCTCGATGCAGCTACAAAACTGCTCAAGCCAGCAGGCAGGCTCAGCATCCTCACCTATCATTCCCTCGAGGACCGCATGGTGAAGAACATCGTCAAGGCTGGCAACGCAGAGGGAAAAGTAGAGACCGACCTCTTCGGACGCAGCAATGCACCGCTCGAGGCAGTCAATCGCAGCGTCATCATCCCCAGCGATGAAGAGCAGGAAAGCAATCCTCGCAGCCGTTCGGCAAAGCTCCGTGTGGCAAGGAGGAAGGATTAAAGATTAAGGAATAGGGACAATCCTATGGCAGAGATAGAGATAGATAACTTCGAGGAACTCCAGGAAGTGGAGCAGGAAGCTCAGGACGTGCAGGAAACTCCTGAGGTTCAGGAAGAGAAGGAGCAAGTCAGCGACAAGGAGAAGCTGATGCGCTCGCTTGTCAGCGACGACGATGAAGTCGATGAACTGACTGCCGCCAACATCCGTCAGATGCTGGACGCTGCTCCCCGTTGGTTCCTGAGCCAGTGGAAGATGTTGCTCCTCATCCTGGCCGGCATATTCCTCTACATCACCAACGGCTATCAGGCACAGGTGGAGATGATGAAGGAAACAGAGCTCGAGGCAGAACTCAAGGACTGGCGATACAGGAGCATCACTCGCGTCAGCGAACTCACGCTGCTCTGCCGTCAAAGCCAACTCGAGCAGAAACTTCGCGAACAAGGCGACAGCACGCTCACTCCCAGCAAGGTTGCACCATTCATCATTAACGTGAAAGACTAAGCCCACAATGAAGCAAGCAGGTAAAGATAAGGCCCCCAGACGCTACATCTTCATCTTCGTGATGATGCTCCTGGCCGGATTGTATATCCTGGCTAAGGCTCTCTATACGATGTTGCCGCCTGAGAGTGATTATTGGAAAGAGGTGGGACGCAACAGCAAGACGGCCCAGATTCCTGCCAATCGTGGTAACATCCTTTCCTGCGACCGGCAAGTTCTCTCTGGCACTGTGCCGAAGTATGCTCTCTATATGGACTTTGCCGTGCACGACCCTGATTCGAGCATCGAGGCAAAGACAAGGGCTTTCCGCGACTCGGCTTTCCGTGTTGACCTGGACAGTATTGCAAAGGGATTGGCCCACATCTTCCCCGACCGCGACGAGCAATGGTTCCGCCAGCGCCTGCTGCAGGGAAAGGCTCGCGGCAAGTACTCCTGGCGCATCTATCCCAAGTTGGCCAGCTACGTTCAGTATCGTGCTTGTAAGGATTTGCCACTCCTCAGGGAGAGCATGTACAAGAGTGGGTTCCATGCCGACGAGATGTTGCTCCGCCTCAAACCCTATGGCGGATTGGCAAGCCGCACGATAGGCGAACTTTACAACGATACAAGCAGCAAGCCCAAGTGCGGTTTGGAGTTGAGTTTCGACAGCATCCTTCGTGGCAAGCCCGGCTCGAAGCACTTCATCACCGTGCGCAACAGGAGGGTTCCCATCATAGATGCTCAGGCAGAGAACGGGCATGACCTGCTCACCACCATCGACATCAACATACAGGACTTTGCCGACCGCACACTGCGCAGCAAGCTGAAGGAAGAGCTGGTGAACGGTGAGGTGGGTGTTGCCGTTGTGATGGAAGTGAAGACAGGCGACGTGAAGGCCATCGTCAACCTCACTCGTGGTGAGGACGGCGAGTACTACGAGATGAAGAACAATGCCGTGAGCGACCTCTGGGAGCCTGGCTCGACGTTCAAGACAGCCAGCATCATGGTGGCTCTTGAGGACGGGAAGATAACCCTGAACAAGGAGGTGAACTGCGCCCCGGGCATCGTCAACATGCATGGCCGCAAGATGAAGGACCACAACTGGAACCGTGGCGGCTATGGTGTACTCAAGGTGGAGGACATCCTCGGGCAGAGCAGTAACATAGGCGTAAGCAGCATCATCGATGAGGCTTACGGCAGCAATCCTTCTGCTTATGTGGATGGTTTGCATCGTGAAGGTGTCGGCATTCCCTTGAATCTTCCTTTTGTGGGCAAGGGTGAGCCGTATGTTCCGCATCCCAAGGACAAGAACCGCTATTGGAGCAAACCCGATCTTCCCTGGATGAGCATCGGTTATGTGACGATGCTTCCGCCCATCAGCACCCTGACGTTCTACAACGCCATTGCCAACGGCGGCAAGATGGTGAAGCCACGCTTCGTGAAGGCTGAACTGAAGGACGGCATGGTGATACGCGAGTTCCCGACGGAGGTCATCAAGGAAAGGATATGCAAACCTTCCACGCTTCGTGACATACAGTATTGCCTCGAGCATGTTGTGAGCGGCGGCCTCGGCAAGAAGGCCGGCAATGGCGGCAAGCTCTTCAAGGTGAGCGGCAAGACAGGAACGGCGCAGTTCAGCGAAAACGGCTCCTATGCTGGCCGCAAGTATATGGTCAGCTTCTGTGGATACTTCCCCAGCGACGACCCCAAGTACAGTTGCATCGTTTGCATCAGGAAGCGGGGCCTGCCTGCATCGGGTGGTGGACAGTGCGGCCCCGTCTTCAGCGAGATATCGCAGTACATCATGTCGCGCGACTCGATGCGTAGTGCAGTAGCGGCAGCCGACACGAACTCTGTGTTTGTCCCTGAAGTGACGAAGGGCAGCAAGCGTCGTGCCGAAGCCATCGTGGAGGGCATGGGCCTGCAGAAGAAGCAACTCAACCTGGTTGATGCAGACACTGTTCCGCTGAAGAAAGTGCCGGACGTCACAGGTATGGGTGTGAAGGATGCCGTCTATGCATTGCAGCAGCGCGGCTTGCGCGTCCGCATCAATGGCTGCGGAGAGATAACGCGGCAAGACATCCCGGCCGGTTCCGATGCCGTCAAGGGCAAAACGATTACATTAACTGCCTCACCTAAATAAATAATAAAGGAAATGAACCTCAGACAACTCATACAAGATTGCAAGCCACAGCAAGTGGTGGGTAGCATCGACCGAGAAGTGACGGGCATCGAGATAGACAGCCGTCGCATCAAGAAGGACGCCATGTTCGTAGCCATGCGAGGCACTCAGGTTGACGGCCACACCTTCATCGCTGGGGCAATCGAACTGGGGGCGAGTGTTGTGGTGTGCGAGCAGTTGCCCGACACGACGCAAGACGGCGTGACGTATCTGGTCTATCCCAACACCGAGGATGTGGTCGGAACGCTGGCCACGCACTTCTTCGGCGACCCGAGCGAGCGCATGCACCTCATCGGCGTGACCGGCACGAACGGAAAGACGACCATCGCCACCGTGCTCTACAATATCTTCCGCCAGCTTGGCTACAAGTGCGGACTGTGCAGCACCGTCTGCAACTACATAGATGGTGAGCCCGTGCCTACTGAGGTGACGACTCCCGACCCCATCACGCTGAACCGTCTGCTCGGGCAGATGGCCGACGAGGGCTGTGCCTACGCCTTCATGGAGGTCAGCTCGCACAGTGTCGCTCAGAAGCGCATCGGAGGCCTCTCGTTCAGCGGCGGCATCTTCACCAACCTGACGCGCGACCATCTGGACTATCACGGAACGTTCGAGAACTATCGTGACGCGAAGAAAGGTTTCTTCGACAGTTTGCCCGCCGACGCTTTCGCCATCATCAATGCCGACGACCGCAACGGCATGGTCATGGTGCAGAACTGCAAGGCGAAGGTCAAGACCTACTCTCTCCACTCTGCAGCCGACTTCAAGGCCCGCATCATGGAGGAGAGTTTCGAGGGCATGGACCTTGAGATAGACGGCATGGACGTCAGCGTGCAGTTCGTGGGACGTTTCAACGTCAGCAACCTTCTGGCAGTCTATGGAGCAGCTGTCATGCTGGGCGTCGAGCCGCAACAGGCACTCGTCCTGCTCAGTGCGCAGAAGCCTGTCAACGGTCGCTTCGAGGCCATCCGCTCGAAGGAAGGCGTCACGGCTATCGTCGATTACGCCCACACACCCGATGCCCTCGTCAACGTCCTTACGACAATCAACGAAGTGCTGGCGGGCAAGGGACAGTGCTGGACGGTTTGCGGCGCAGGCGGCAACCGCGATAAGGGCAAGCGCCCCCTGATGGCTCAGGAAGCCGTGAAGAACAGCGACCGCGTCATCATCACGAGTGACAACCCCAGGAACGAGGAGCCTCAGGACATCATCAACGACATGCTGGCTGGTCTCGACGCATCGCAGCGGCGCAGCGTCATCAGCATAGTGGACCGCCGAGAAGCCATCCGCACTGCTTGCACAATGGCTCAGCCGGGCGACGTCATCCTCGTAGCCGGCAAGGGACACGAAGACTATCAGATCATCAAGGGCGTGAAGCATCACTTCGACGACCATGAGGTGATACGTGAAGCATTCGGGCTCTGAAAACGCGGCACGCCATCTTTGCCAACGCGGCACGCCGAAATGACAAACATGGCACGCCGAAATGCTCAACGCGGCACGCCATCTTTACAGACATAGCTAAAAGGCAATATACAGACACAACGCGGCACTACATAACACAACAAACGAACATCGATAAGATATGCTATACTACTTGTTCAGATATTTAGGAGAATACGGAGTCTCGGGTGCCAACCTGTGGCACTACATCTCGTTCCGTGCAGTTCTCACGCTGGTCCTGAGCCTCGTCATCTCGATGTGGTTCGGCGAGTACTTCGTCCGTTGGATGCGTAAGCACAATGCCAACGAAGCTCAGCGAGATGCCAGCATCGACCCGTACGGCGTGGAGAAGAAGGGTGTGCCCACCATGGGCGGCATCATCATCATCGTGGCCACAGTCTTACCTTGCCTGTTGCTGGGCCGACTCCGCAACATCTACATGCTCCTCATGCTCTTCACCACCGTATGGCTCGGTGCTCTTGGCTTTGCCGACGACTACATCAAGATGAAGAAGACGAAGGACGGCATGCGCCCCATCTGGAAGTTGCTGGGACAGGCAGTGCTCGGTCTGGTCATCGGTCTGACACTTTGGATGAGCCCCGATGCCGTCATTCGCGAGAACATCGAGGGTGAACGTCAGGGCACAGAACAAGTGGTGACGCATCGCAGCGAAGAGGTGAAGAGCACCATCACCACCATCCCGTTCGTCAAGAACAACAACCTCAACTACGCAGACATCTTCCGGTTCCTTGGCAAGTACCGTACGGCAGCCGGCTGGATATTCTTCGTCCTCGTCACCACCTTCATCGTGATGGCCGTCAGCAATGGTTCGAACCTGAACGACGGCATGGACGGCCTCTGCGCAGGCAACGCGGCGATCATGTGCATAGCGCTGGGCATCCTGGCATACGTGAGCAGTCACGTCCACATGGCAGCCTACCTGAACATCATGTACATCCCCGGTTCCGAGGAACTCGTCATATTCATCTGTGCCTTCGTCGGCGCACTGATTGGCTTCCTCTGGTACAATGCCTATCCCGCCCAAGTGTTCATGGGCGATACGGGCAGCCTGGCCATCGGCGGCATCATCGGCGTGACAGCCATCATCATACACAAGGAATTGCTGCTGCCCCTGCTTTGCTTCGTCTTCCTCATGGAGAGCCTGAGTGTCATCCTGCAGACCAACTATGCCAAGATGGGCAACCGCAAGGGACTGAAGTGGCGCGTCTTCAAGCGAGCCCCGCTGCACGACACTTTCCGCGTCAAGCCCGGGCAATTGCCGGCCGACTTCAAGGTGCTCATCAACTGGCCCAAGGGCTGCTGGCTGGAATCTAAGATAACCGTCCGCTTCTGGATAGTAACCATCATCATGGCGGCACTCGCCATCGTAACATTGAAGATAAGGTAGAAGACCCCCTAACCCCCTTTAGGGGGAACAAATGGTAAATGGAACTCCGCGCATTAAAAGCGCGCCTTGTTTCTAAAGAATACAAGAAATGGTTAAATGGTAAATGAAAAGATGAGAAGAATAGTGATACTTGGAGCTGCCGAAAGCGGCGTTGGAGCAGCAGCCTTGGCTAAGGTGAAAGGCTTCGACGTGTTCGTCAGCGACATGGGCAAGATAAAGGAGAGCTACAAACAGGTTCTCCGCGAGTACGATGTGCCTTGGGAAGAGGAACATCATACGGAGGAGCTTATACTCAATGCCGTCGAGGTGGTGAAGAGCCCTGGCATCCCCGAGGACGCACCTATGGTGCAGAAGGTCAGGAATGCAGGCATACCGGTCATCAGCGAGATAGAGTTCGCCGGACGCTATACGGATGCCAAGATGATTTGCATCACCGGCTCGAACGGCAAGACAACCACCACGAGCCTGATCTACCATATCTTCAAGAAGGCAGGCTACAATGTGGGACTCGCCGGAAACATCGGCCGCAGCCTGGCCCTGCAGATTGCCGAGGGAAAGACCTACGACTACTACATCATCGAACTCAGCAGTTTCCAGCTCGACAACATGTACGATTTCCGTGCCAACATCGCCATCCTGCTCAACATCACACCCGACCATCTGGATCGCTACGAAGGCTCGATGCAGAAATATACTGATGCCAAGATGCGCATCGTACAGAACCAGACAGAAGACGACGCGTTCATCTACTGGAACGACGACCCCATCATCAGTGCCGAACTCAAGAAGTATGGCATCAAAGCCAGGATGTGTCCCTTCAGCATCATCAAGAAGGAAGGCATGATAGGCTACATCGCCGACGGGAAATATACCATCGAGTATCCCACGCCCTTCAACATGGAACAGGAGAGCCTGAGCCTCCGTGGGAAGCACAATATGTATAACAGCCTGGCTGCAGGCATCGCTGCACGCATCAGCGGCATAGACGATGACTCGCTGCGCCAGAGTCTGAGCGACTTCGAAGGCGTGGAGCATCGCTTGCAGAAAGTGGCTCGCGTGGGCGGCGTGCAGTATATCAACGACTCCAAAGCAACCAACGTCGATGCCTGCTGGTATGCCCTCGAGAGCATGACCACACCCACGATTCTCATCATCGGCGGCAAAGACAAAGGCAACGACTATAATGCCATCAAGGAACTGGTGCAGAAGAAATGTGCCGGCCTCGTCTATCTCGGAGCAGACAACACGAAGCTCCACAATTTCTTCGATGGAATGGGCATTCCTGTAGCAGATACCAACAACATGAAGGACTGCGTGGCTGCCTGCGCTCGCATGGCTAAGCCTGGTTACACAGTCTTGCTCAGTCCCTGTTGCGCAAGCTTCGACCTCTTCAAGAACATGGAAGACCGAGGCGAACAGTTCTGCGAGCAAGTGAGGAACCTATAAGGAAAATGGAAAGATGAAGCTAAACAATATAAAGAATAAGACCTTGATACATGGCGACCTGGGCGTCTGGGCTGTGTTCCTCATCCTATGTGCCATCTCACTCATCGAGGTTTATAGTGCCAGTTCACGCATGACCTTTGCCTCTGGCGCATATTGGGATCCCATTATGCAGCACGGCTCCTTCATGCTGATGGGCATCTTCATCGCCTGGCTCGTGCATTTCATCCCGTGCAACTACTTCAAGTTGTTCTGCACCATAGGCATGTTCCTGTCGCTCTTCCTGCTGATTGCCGTGCTTGCCATCGGTCAGAAGACGAACGACGCAGGCCGCTGGATTTCGATAGGCTTCATAAGGTTCCAGCCAAGTGAACTGGCGAAGTTGAGTCTCGTAGGCTTCAGCTGCTTCATCCTCTCCTCTCTTCGCGACGAGAAGGGGGCTAGTCCGATGGGATTCAAGATAGTGGCATTGACGGCCTTCATGACAATTCTCCTCATCTTCACCGAGAATGCATCTACTGCCTTCATCATAGCCATTGTGATGTTCGGCATATGCTTCTATGCACAGATACGCAAGAAGATACTCATCGGAGCGCTTCTTCTGGGCATGCTCGGCATAGGCAGTGTCTTTGGCATCGCCTATTCCATACCCGAGAAAACACTTACCGAATGGCAGATGTCTGAGGGGCCTTTGCATCGCGTGCCTACTTGGATACATCGCATCACAGACAAGCAGGAGCGTCCTGCCGACCCTCGTGACTTCAAGCCTCAGGAGAATCCACAAAAGGCATACGCCAAGGTGGCCATCGCAACGAGCAACATCATCGGTCGCGGCCCAGGGAACAGTCGTCAGCGTGACTTCATCCCGCAGGCTTTCTCCGACTTCATCTATGCCATCATCATAGAGGAACTTGGCTTCTTCGGAGCTTTCCTGGTGCTTGCCCTCTACTTGATATTGATGTATCGCTCCATGCGTATCGCCCAGAAGTGCAAGGCCCTCTTCCCTTCCTACCTGGTAATGGGACTGGCCCTAATGATAGTAGTCCAGGCGATGATGAATATGGCTGTGGCTGTAGGCGCATTCCCCGTCACGGGACAACCTCTGCCGCTTGTCAGCCGAGGCGGTACGAGTCTCTTCATCACCTGTACCTACATAGGCATGATACTGAGTGTAAGCCATACGGCAAAGCGTAAACCGCAATACGAAAACAAACAAATAGAAGCTCCCGAAGTAGCGGAAGCATAATATATATATTATATAATGTATATGGAAGGATTAAGAGTCATAATAAGTGGTGGCGGTACAGGCGGACACATATTCCCTGCCGTGAGCATTGCCAATGCCTTGCGTGAGATAAATCCCGACGTGGAGATTCTCTTCGTGGGCGCAGAAGGCAGAATGGAGATGCAACGCGTGCCTGCTGCCGGATATAAGATAATCGGATTGCCCGTCCGTGGCTTGCTTCGTCCTTTATGGAAGCCAGGCAACATCAGCATCCTGATGGACTTTTTGAAGAGCAAGCGTATGGTGAAGCAGACGCTGCGAGAGTTCAAGCCACAAGTGGCAGTGGGTGTAGGCGGCTATGCCAGTTCGGCAACCCTCAATGCTGCCTACGAGCTTGGCATCCCTTGCCTTATTCAGGAGCAGAACAGCTTTGCGGGACTCACCAATAAGACGCTTGCGAAGAAGGCCAGGAAGATATGCGTGGCATACGAAGGCATGGAGCGTTTCTTCCCAAAGGATCGCATCCTGCTCACAGGCAACCCAGTGCGTCAGAGCCTGCTTAACGACTCATTGACGCGCGAGGAGTGTGCCGCAGCCTTTGGTTTGAACCCAGCGAAGCCAACGGTATTGCTCATTGGAGGAAGCCTTGGCGCTCGCACCTTGAACGAGAGTGTCATAAGGAACCTCTCCCGCATCGCTGCTTCGTCGGTGCAGTTCATCTGGCAGACAGGCAGCTACTACAAGAAGGAGATAGAGCAGATGCTTGACGTGAAGGGCAAGCCAAGCAATCTTGTCGTGACGGACTTCATCAGCAGGATGGATCAGGCATATTGTCTGGCAGACCTTGTCATCAGCCGCGCCGGTGCTGGCAGCATCAGCGAGCTGTGCCTGTTGGGTAAGCCAAGCATCTTGGTTCCCAGTCCCAATGTGGCAGAAGACCATCAAACACACAATGCGATGGCGCTTGTGGGCAAGGAGGCAGCATTGCTCGTCCGCGATGCAGATGCTCCTGAGCAGCTCATACCGCTTGCTTTGGAGACGGTCGTCGATGAAGAGAAGCTCAAGAAGCTCGGAGGGAATGCAGCTGCGATGGCATTGCGCGACTCGGCACGCATTATTGCCGAAGAGGTTATAAAACTTGCAGAGGAGAAGAAGTGATGGAAGAGATAAAGGCAGTATATTTTGTAGGCATCGGCGGCATTGGCATGAGTGCCATAGCACGCTACTTCCTGAGTCGTGGCTTGGTCGTTGCCGGTTACGACAGGACTCCGAGCGACCTCACGAAGGCACTTCAGGAGGAAGGGGCGTTGGTTCATTATGAGGACAATGTGGAGTTCATCCCTGCTCCGTGTCGTGACAGGGAGAGTACGTTGGTAGTCTATACGCCAGCCATCCCTGCAGAACATACGGAGCTGACTTTCTTCCGCAACAATGGCTTCGAGATACAGAAGCGTGCCCAAGTGCTCGGCACCTTGACGCGCTCGCTCAAAGGACTCTGTGTGGCTGGCACACATGGCAAGACGACGACATCGAGCATGGCTGCCCATCTGCTTCACCAGAGTCATGTGGACTGCAACGCTTTCCTGGGCGGCATCACGAAGAACTACGGCACGAACTACATCTTGAGCCAGAAGAGCCCTTATGTCGTCATCGAGGCTGATGAGTTCGACCGCTCCTTCCACTGGCTGACCCCCTTTGCCAGTGTCATCACGGCGACGGATGCCGACCACCTCGACATCTATGGCACCGAGGAGGCTTACCTGGAGAGTTTCAGCAAGTACAGTAGCCTGATACTTCCCGGCGGCTACCTCATCCTGCATACGGGGCTGAAGATGAAGCCAGCCGTGCAGGAAGGCGTGACGGTCTTTACCTATAGCCGCGAGGATGGCGACTTCCATGCTGAGAATGTCCGTATTGGTGATGGCCGCATTACCTTCGACCTCGTTTCGCCGCTTGGCAATATCCAGGGCATCGAACTTGGTGTGCCTGTCAGCGTCAACATAGAGAACGGCATTGCTGCCATGGCTTTGGCACAGATAGCCGGTGCTACGGCAGAGGAGATTCGCCGAGGCATGCTGTCCTTCAGCGGTGTGGATCGTCGCTTTGACTTCCACGTCAAGACAGACAAGATGGCCTACCTGAGCGACTATGCCCATCATCCCGAGGAGATTCGCCGCAGCCTGGAGAGCCTGCGCGAGCTCTATCAGGGCCGTCGGATCAAGGCAATCTTCCAGCCGCACCTCTATACCCGTACACGCGACTTCTACAAGGACTTTGCCGCAGCCTTGTCGCTGCTCGACGATGTCTGCATCGTGGATATCTATCCGGCCCGCGAGGCACCTATACCTGGCGTAACGAGCCAGCTCATCTACGACAACCTGAAGCCCGGCATCAAGCGAGAGATGTGCAGCAAGGACGGCATCCTGGATGTGGTGCGTCAAGGCGGCTTCGACGTGCTTGTCACGCTTGGGGCAGGCGACATCGAGGACTATGTTCAACAGATAACCGATATACTTCGACCCTTATCATGAAGACGGCAATCAAGATATTTCTGCTTCTGGCAGTCGTGGGCTACCTTGTGGTCGCTATCTGGAAGTTTGGCGGCCAGGCAGAGGACAGGACTTGCGAGGGCATTCGTGTCGAGATAATCGACAGCATCCCCGATGGCTTCATCACGGACGAGTATGTGCGTTCCATCCTGACGCGCAACAAGATATCGCCCGAGGGCATGAAGATAAGCGAAGTCAGCCTGGAGCAGATAGAGCAGCTGATGCTCGAGGAGTCGCACATCGAGCGTGCCTCCTGCTATTACGATGCGGCAGGCAGGCTCTGCATCAAGGTTGTACCGCAGCAGCCCATACTGCACGTCATCAGTCAGAAGGGCGAGGACTACTACCTGTCCAGCACTGGCCTGTCGATGTCAACCGGCACCTTCAACGTAGATCTGTGCGTTGCGACCGGCAACATCACGAAGAAGTTTGCTGCCGAACACCTCCTGGAGTTCGCACGATATATCCACGACGACCTCTTCTGGAGCGAACAGATAGAGCAGATACACGTCGTCAGCCCCGAGGAGATAGAGCTGTATCCACGCGTCGGCCAGCATGTCATCGAACTGGGCAGCGTAAATGGATTCCAAGAGAAACTAGGCCGCCTGCGCACCTTCTACCGTGAAGGACTGGAGCGCGTGGGTTGGAACAAATACAGTAAGATAAGTCTGGCATACGATGGCCAAGTCGTCTGCACAAAAGCCGACAACAGGAAATGAAGAATATCGGCTCAGGAAACGCGGCACGCCATCTTTCGAAACGTGGCACGCCGAGATGACCAACATGGCACGCCATCTTTGCCAACGCGGCACGCCATCTTGAATAACATGCAACAACAATAAAAATAAATAATATGGGAGCAGAAAAAGACATTATCATTGCAGTAGAGCTGGCATCGACAGCTATACGCGCCATCGCAGGCAAGAGGGAACCTGACGGCAGTATGCGACAACATCGACAAGACGACACAGGCACTGACTCGTGTTGTAGCCAAGCTGAACGAGAAGCTGGGCGTTAAGGTCAACAGTGTCTATGTAGGCCTGGGCGGCCAGTCGTTGCGCTCAGTGCACAACCGTGTACTGCTGCAGTTCGACGGTCTGGAACTCCTTTCGCACAAGACCATCGACAAGATGTGCGACACCAACAGCGGCGTCGTCTATCCCAATGCCGAGATTAAAGAAGTCGTTCCGCAAGAGTTCACCATCGGCAGCCGTAGCGTGGTCGATCCCGTCGGCATGCAGGCCGAGATGATCGAAGCGAACTTCATCAACATCATCGCACGCAACACACTCGAGGAGAACATCCGTAAGTGCATCAATGCCGCTGGCCTTGAGGTGCAGGAGATACTCATCTCGCCACTGTGCCAGGCCAATACGCTGCTCACCCCCAACGAGAAGCGTTCCGGCTGCGCCTTGGTGGATATGGGTGCCGACACCACAACGGTGAGTGTCTATGTCAACAACATCCTGCGTCACCTTTGCGTCATTCCTCTCGGCGGCTCCAATGTCACAAGCGACATCACCAGCCTCAAGGTGGAAGCCGAAGAAGCCGAAGAACTGAAGAAGAAGTACGGCACAGCCTTCCGACCCGACAACGAAGACAAGACAGGACAGAAGATCAGCCTGAGCTTCGATCGTACGGAAGACGAGGAAAAGCTCCAGGAAATCGTCGAGGCACGCTACGAAGAAATCGTTGCCAACGTCTGGCATCACATCTCGCCCTATAAGGACAAGATGCTCTCGGGCATCGTCCTGACAGGCGGCGCAGCTCGCATTCCCGACCTTCCACAGGCTTTCGCAAGACAGACAGGCGGCGAACTGAACCTCCGCATAGCAAAAGGCCTCCCCGAGAACGTCACCATCTCATTTGGCGTACAGGTGGGCGAACCGGACCGCCTCTATACCCTCTATGCACTGCTGCTGGAAGGCAAAGAGAATTGTGTAGGCGAAGAGTCAAAAGCACCGGCTCAGGACACATTTGACTTCGAGCCGAAGGAAGAAGAGCCTGAAGTAAAGGCAGAACAGGAAACCCAGGAAGGTCAAGAAACTCAGGAGAAGCAGGAGAAGAAAGGCCCCTCAGCCTTCAGCCGTTTATGGAAGACAATAGGCGACATGCTTTCCGACGAAGAATAACACATTACCTTAAATAGATACAACTATGGCAGAAGAAAAGAACATACAGCCAATGGGCGGCATTAACTTCGTAATGCCGAAGACAGAGAATCCTTGTATCATCAAGGTAGTAGGCGTAGGCGGCGGTGGCGGCAACGCCATCAATCACATGTATCGCGAAGGCATACACGAAGTGACCTACGTGGTTTGCAATACAGACAAGAAGGCTCTCAACGACTCGCCTGTTCCCAACCACCTGCAGTTGGGCAAGGACGGCCTTGGTGCCGGCAACAACCCCGCTGTGGGACGTCAGCGTGCAGAAGAAAGCATCGATGACATCCGCGAGATGCTCAACGACGGCACCCGCATGGTCTTCATCACTGCAGGCATGGGCGGCGGCACAGGCACTGGCGCTGCTCCCATCATTGCGCAGTGCGCGAAGGATGCAGGCATCTTGACCGTCGGCATCGTCACCATTCCCTTCAAGTTCGAGGGAAACAAGAAGATCAATCAGGCGCTGGACGGCGTCGAGGAGATAGCCAAGCACGTAGATGCCCTTCTGGTCATCAACAACGAACGCCTCCGCGAGATTTATCCCGAACTGACCGTCATCAATGCCTTTGCCAAGGCAGACGACACACTGAGCGTGGCAGCCAAGAGCATCGCAGAAATCATTACGATGCATGGCACCATCAATCTCGACTTCCAAGACGTTACGACAGTCCTCAAGGATGGTGGCGTGGCCATTATGAGTACAGGCTATGGTGAAGGCGAGAACCGTGTCACAAAGGCCATCCAAGAGGCCCTGAACAGTCCACTGCTTAACAACAACGACATCTTCAACTCGAAGAAGGTTCTGCTCAACATCAACTTCTGCAGCGAGAACGAGACGGGCAACCTCATGATGGAGGAGATGAATGAGGTGAACGACTTCATGAGCCGCTTCCGCAAGGATGTGGAGACGAAGTGGGGCCTTGCTACCGATAGCTCGCTTGGCGATAAGGTGAAGATTACGCTGCTTGCCACAGGCTTTGGCTTACAGAACGTGCCTGGCGTCCGTGGCATAGTAGAGCAGAAGGAACAGGAGCAGTCTGCTGTCGATAGGGAACTCGAGGACTACCATGAGGAGCGTGCAGGCTTCTATTACGGCTCTTCTACAGGTTCGCCTGTTCGTCGTCGTCGCCACAACACCTACATCTTCACAGATGATGACCTCGACAACGACGATATCATCTCAATGGTCGATGCCCGTCCTGCCTACAACCGCACAAAGGACGAGGTGAGCAAGATCAAGGAGAAGAGCAGTCCTGCTCAGGAGTCTGACACGCCAACGATGGGCGTCGCCTTCGAACTTTAAACATCTTAGGCCAGAACCTCACGCAACACAGCAAGCGAACGCAGGTCGCGGAACTCAGGCACGTGCAACTGATAGTAAAGGGTGAGCACATCCAGCATTCGGTTGCGCTGCTGCCGCGTCAGCAGGAAGCGATGCATGTTGCGCACATTCATTCGTAGCAACTTGGGCATCATAGCAACCTCTTGTCCTTTGAGGAAGAAGTTGTGCTTGGGTTCTGTGTCTGTTGCAATGCTGTCTTTCAAATCGAAGAAAGGCAGCTTGTTCTTTTTGTCCATGTTAGGCCAGAAGCCCAGATAATACGTCATGCGTGTGAGGAAAGCGACATGGAAGTTAGCCAGTCCTTCACTTGTTATATCGAACCATTGCAGACTATATAATATATAATGGTATAGGTCGGGATTCTTCACCTCGCTTCTCAGGACGTTGTGCAGGAACTCGGACAGGAAGAGGGCTACCGTCTCCTTAATCGGGTCGTAGGGTAGGGAGGTGTAGCAATGTGCGATGTGAACTTCCTGGATGCGTTGCAGAGAGGCTGTTGCGCGATAGTCGAACATCACTTCCACGACGTTGAGCGGTCGTAGCAGCGTGGTGTGGATACTCTTTTTACGCTGCTGTCGTCGGTCGCGCACGAGAAAGGAAACACTGCCACGCGACAATGTAAAGATGTCCACGATGGCACTGTCGTCGTTGTATCTGTTGTAATGAAGTACGATTCCTTGCGTTGTCTCGAGCATATCCTTTCGTCTTCTTTCAGTATGTAAAAGTACATAAAAAGACGCACTTTATGGGCACGTTACAGGAAAAATGCATCGAAAGCAACATTTTTCCTTGAAATTATTTTGTCAGTCTCGGAAATTGTTATACCTTTGCACCCGCAATTGAGCCCCCGTACTCAAAAGCACAGGCTAAAAGCCGAGGGTAAGGTCCCTTCGTCTATCGGTTAGGACGAGAGATTTTCATTCTCTAAAGAGGAGTTCGACTCTCCTAGGGACTACAAGAGAAACAAGTAATAAAATAAGATAGAAAAACAGATGGCTAATCACAAATCATCACTTAAGCGCATCCGTCAGGAGGAAAAGAGAAGACTCCACAATCGCTATTACGCCAAGACCATGCGTAATGCAGTGCGCAAGCTTCGTGCTACAACCGAGAAGGCTGCAGCAATCGAGATGTATCCCAGCGTTCAGAAGGCACTTGACAAGCTCGCTAAGATCAATGTCATTCATGCAAATAAGGCTGCTAACCTGAAGTCTAAGCTGGCAAAGTACATCCAGAAGCTCGGCTAAGAAGCCAAATCTCTTTTAGCTATAACGGAACAAAAAGGCAACTCTTTCGGGAGTTGCCTTTTTTGTTATTGTTTGTAGGGGAACCTAGGAATGCCAAGGAAAACCTAGGAGGCCCTAGGAAATCCTAGGAGCAACTAGGATAACCTAGCTTATGCGTCGATGTTTGCGAAGGTGGCGTTCTTCTCGATGAACTCGCGGCGAGGACCTACATCTTCGCCCATCAGCATTGAGAAGACATAGTCGGCCTCTGCTGCATCGTCGATGGTGACTTGCTTCAGGCGGCGCTGTTCGGGGTCCATTGTGGTCTCCCAAAGCTGCTTGGGATTCATTTCACCAAGACCTTTGTAGCGCTGCGTATGCAGTTTTGTGTCGTCGGCATCACCGTTGCAATATGTTTGGATGAAGCGGATGCGAGCATCTTCGTCGTAGCAATACTCCTCGACCTTGCCGTAGCTGCAGCGATAGAGAGGCGGCGTTGCGATGTAGAGACGGCCGTCCTTGATGAGCTGCGGCATATAACGGAAGAAGAGCGTCATGAGCAGTGTGTCGATGTGAGAGCCATCGACGTCGGCATCGGTCATAATGATGGTCTTGTAGTAGCGCAGCTTGTCGTAGTTCGCTTCCTTATAATCATCGGGGTTGAGGCCGAACTTGACGCCCAGGGCCTGAATGATGTTGTTCACCTCCTCGTGTTCGAAGGCTTTATTCCACATCACGCGCTCTACGTTGAATATCTTGCCTCGGATGGGCAGGATGGCTTGGAAGTGACGATTTCTGCCCTGCTTAGCGGAACCGCCTGCAGAGTCACCCTCGACGATGAACAGTTCAGCGTTTGCGGGGTCCTTGTCGGAGCAGTCGGCAAGCTTGCCTGGCAGTCCGCCGCCACTCATCGGGCTCTTTCTCTGGACATTTTCTCTTGCCTTACGAGCAGCCACACGTGCCTGAGCTGCCAGCAGCACCTTATCCACGATGAGTTTAGCCTCGCGCGGATGTTCCTCGAGATAGTTGGTCAAAGCTTCGCCAACGGCTTGCTGCACGGCACCAGCCACTTCGCTGTTACCCAGCTTTGTCTTGGTTTGACCTTCGAACTGAGGCTCTGCCACCTTGATGGAGATGACGGCTGTGAGGCCCTCGCGGAAGTCCTCGCCACTGATTTCGACGCTGTTCTTAGCGAGTTTCTCCAGCTCCTTGTCGTACTTTTCCTCAGCGTACTTCTTCAGGACGCGCGTCAATGCCATACGGAAGCCTTGCAGGTGTGTGCCGCCTTCGATGGTGTTGATGTTGTTGACGTAGGAGTGGAGGTTCTCGGTGTAAGCGGTGTTATACATGATGGCCACCTCGATGGGCGTGCCCTGCTTCTCGGTGTTGAGATAGATGACGTCGTCGAAGAGGTGCGTGCGGCTGCTGTCGATGTAGCGCACGAAGTCCTTCAGGCCGCCTTCGCTGTGGAACACTTCCTTCCTCGTGTTGCCCTCTTCGTCAGGACGCATGTCGGTCAGCGTAATGGTGATGCCGGCGTTCAGATAAGCCAGCTCACGCATACGGTTGGCCAGGATGTCATATTTATATGTAGTGGTCGTGAAGATAGTCTTGTCGGGCCAGAACTGCTGACGTGTGCCGCGCAGTTCGGTTGTACCGATGACCTCAACGCCCGTCACGGGTTTGCCGATGCTGTACTCCTGCTGATAGATCTTGCCGTCGCGATAGACCTGGCTGATCATCTTGGAAGAAAGAGCATTCACACAGCTCACGCCGACGCCGTGCAGACCACCAGAGACCTTGTACGAGCCCTTGTCGAACTTACCACCGGCATGCAGCACTGTCATCACGACTTCGAGGGCGCTCTTGTGTTCCTTCTCGTGCATATCGACGGGAATGCCACGACCGTTGTCCTGAACGGTAATGCTATTGTCTTCGTTGATGGTTACTTCGATGTGTGTGCAATAGCCT
>CACXUA010000004.1 GCA_902770725.1 uncultured Bacteroidales bacterium
GATTAAAACTCGTGGCCTGAGCAGCAACATCTTTGCGGGCGAGTACCACTCTGCCTTCAAGGGGCGCGGCATGACTTTCTCCGAGGTGCGCGAGTACCAATATGGCGACGATATTCGCGACATCGAATGGAACGTGACGGCTCGCTTTGGAAAGCCTTACGTCAAGGTTTTCGAGGAGGAACGTGAGCTGACGGTCATGCTGCTGGTTGACGTCAGCGGCAGTCTCGACTTCGGTTCCGTGAAGCAGTTCAAGCGCGACATGGTGACCGAGATTGCGGCTACGCTCGCCTTCTCTGCCATTCAGAACAACGACAAGATTGGTGTAATCTTCTTCTCCGACAAGATCGAGAAGTTCATCCCGCCCAAGAAAGGCCGCAAGCACATCCTCTACATCATCCGCGAACTCCTCGACTACAAGCCCGAGAGTCAGCAGACAAACATCGCTTTCGCTCTGGAGTACATGACGAGAGCCATCAAGAGAAGGTGTATCGCCTTCGTGCTGAGCGACTTCCTCGACCAACATTCCTTCCTGCAACCTCTCTCCATCGCAGCCCACAAGCACGACGTCGTTGCCATTCAGGTCTATGATAAACGTGTGGCCGAGTTGCCCAACATCGGTCTGCTGAAGGTGCATGATGCAGAGACGGGACAGGAACAGGTGATTGATACAAGCAGTAAGGCTGTTCGTGATGCGCAGGCAAAGTGGTGGAAGCAGCAGTCGATGCGACTCAAGGACACCTTTAGTCGCAGTCAGGTCGATGCTGTTAGCGTCCGAACCGACCAAGATTATGTGAGTGTGTTAAGAGGGCTTTTTGCAAATCGAAAGTAGTTATGAGCGTGAAAAGGCAATTTTTAGTTATAGTATCATGTTTGTTGTTTATCGGCGTCAAGGCACAGGTGCAGGTCGATGTGAAGCTTGATTCGCTCCAGCTCTTCATCGGTCAGCAGACAGGCCTCACGCTTTCTGTCACCCTTGACACGAAGCAGAAGTTACGGATGCCCGACATCAAGAAGGGACAGGAACTGATACCCGACGTCGAAGTCGTGGAGGTTGGCAAACTCGATACTGCTTTTCTCAACGACGGCAAACGTATGACGGTCAGCCAAGCCTACACTATCACGGCTTGGGACAGCGCGTTCTATTACCTGCCGCCAATGGAGGTGATGGTCGATACCACACGCTACGAGTCGAAGAGCCTCGCGCTGAAAGTCTATACAGTCGATGTCGATACGCTCCACCTCGACCAGTTTTTCCCGCCAAACGACATCATGGAGCTGCCCTTCCTGTGGGAAGAGTGGCGCATGGTAATGTTTGGAAGCCTCTTGTTCCTGCTGATGCTTGCCTGCATCGCATACCTTTGGTATCACGTCAAGCACGGTAAACCCATCGTTCGCTTCATCCGCAGAAAGAAGAAACTACCGCCACATCAAGTCGCTATGACAGAGATAGAGCGCATCAAGAGCGAGAGGAAGTGGGCAGAGGAAGACAGTAAGGAATACTACACCCTGCTGACCGATACCCTCAGGAACTACATCCGCGACCGCTATGGCTTCAACGCGATGGAGATGACGTCGAGCGAAATCATCGACCGACTCATTTCGGAGAACAACGAAGAGGCACTCGACGAACTGCGCGAGATATTCCGCACCGCCGACCTCGTCAAGTTTGCGAAGTGGAGCACCCTCATCAACGAGAACGACGCGAACCTCGTGGCTGCCGTAGAATATGTCAATCAAACGAAGATAGAACCTGATCCGAATGCTAAGCCCGAACCTGAAATTATCAAGGAGACCGACCAGAAGCGCCTCACGCAAGTCAAGATAATGCGTGTGGCAATGATAGTTCTGGGTGTTCTCTCCGTGGCTTTGCTGGCTTGGATAATATGGCGTTCGGCAGACCTTTTAATGTAAGACATTGAGCATTATGACATTTGAAAACCCACTATATCTGCTTCTGTTGCTTCTGACGATACCCTATATTATATGGTATTGGTTCAAGCATAAGGCCTCGACGCCTTCCATCCGAGTCAGCAGCACAGAGGCTATGTTCAAAGCCCCCAAGAGTCTGAGGCAGAGATTGCTGCATTTGCCGCTTCTCTTGAGACTTGCCTGCTATGCACTTGCCGTGCTTGCTTTGGCTCGTCCACAAACCTCGAACAGTTGGAGCAGCAAGCATACCGAGGGCATTGACATCATGCTTTGTATGGACGTCAGCACCAGTATGTTGGCCGAAGACCTGAAGCCCAACCGCATCGAAGCAGCCAAGAATGTTGCCCTCGAGTTCATCAGCGGTCGTCCTGACGACAACATCGGCCTCACGCTTTTTGCTGGCGAGGCTTACACACAATGCCCCATGACTGTTGACCACGCGGTTCTCCTGAACTTGCTGAATAGCACGAAGGTCGATATGGCACAGCGAGGTCTCATCGAAGACGGTACTGCGATAGGCATGGGCATGGCGAATGCTTTGTCGCGACTCAAGGACAGCAAGGCGAAGAGCAAAGTCATCATCTTGCTCACGGACGGTTCCAACAACTGCGGACAAATTAGTCCGAACACGGCAGCCGACATCGCAAAGAGCTTCGGCATACGCGTCTATACCATCGGTGTCGGCACAAACGGCACGGCTCGCTATCCTTGGCCCGTTGGCGGACGCATAGAATACGTCAATGTACCCGTGGAGATTGACACGAAGACGCTCGCCACGATTGCCCGCAAGACAGACGGTGAGTTCTATCGCGCCACGAACAATCAGAAGTTGCACGAAGTCTATCAGGAAATCGACAAGTTGGAGAAGACCAAAATGAACGTCCGGCAGTACTCCAAGCGCTACGAAGCCTACGGCATGTTTCTGCTTGCCAGCGTGCTCTGCCTCTTGCTGGAGATACTGCTGAGGAACACGATATTGAAACGCATACCATAAAAGCATACCCCCCGACCCCCTTTAGGGGGAGAAATAAATCGTAAATCGTAAATAGTTAAATTGTAAATTACTTCGATGTTTCGCTTTGAAAGTCCACAATATTTGTACTTGTTGTTAGTGCTCGTGGCACTGGCCGCTATACATTATTATATTATATATAGGAAGAAGCAACAGGTGAAACGCTTCGGCGACCCTGAGCTGACCAGGCAACTCTTCCTTGGTGTTTCGCGTTGGAGGCCTGAGGTGAAGTTCTGGATAACGATGCTTGCCCTCGCATCCTTCATGGTCGCGTTGGCTCGTCCGCAGTTCGGAACTCGCCTCGACACACGTGAACGCACTGGCATTGAGGCAATTATCGCGCTCGATGTCAGCAATTCGATGCTTGCCGAAGACGTGAAGCCCAACCGTTTGGAGAAAGCGAAGATGATGGTCAGCAACATGGTGGACGGCATGAGGGACGACAAGATCGGCCTGATTGTCTTTGCCGGCCAGGCCTTCGTGCAGTTGCCCATTACCAGCGATTACGTGAGTGCCAAGATGTTCCTCGAGACCATCTCGCCTTCGATGATGAGTGTTCAGGGCACAGACATCGCGGAAGCCATCAACCTCTCGATGCGCAGCTTTACTCAGCAAGAAGACGTCTCAAGAGCCATCTTTGTGATAACCGATGGTGAGGACAACGAGGCGAGAGGCGTCGAGGCTGCGAAACAGGCTGCTTCAAAAGGCGTCCGCGTTTATGTTTTGGGCATCGGCAATCCTGGCGGAGCACCCATTCCCATCCCAGGCACCGGCCAGTACATCATCGACGACGAGGGCAACACGGTCGTTTCGAGGTTGAGCGAGGAGATGTGTCGCGAGATAGCGACGGCCGGAAACGGCTCCTACATCTACGTTGACAACAGCAGTTCGGCTCAGAAGAAGTTGTCGGAGCAGGTTGACCGACTGGCCAAAGCTAAGATGGAGAGCCAGATCTACAGCGAATATGACGAGCAGTTCCAGGGTTTCGTCCTCATCGGCATCCTGCTTTTGCTGCTCGACGTCTTCCTCCTCGAAAGGGAAAGCAAATCGACTTGGCTCAGCAACCTCTTCCACAGAGGACGTCCAGTTGCTGCACTCTTCCTGTTGATTTTCAGCATGACGGCAATGGCTCAGACCGACAGAGACTATATTCGCCGCGGCAATCGCCTGATGCGCGACAGCGTTTACGACAAGGCTCAGGTCGAATATCAGAAGGCAATCGAGAAGGACAACACGAATCCCATCTCGCACTTCAACCTCGGAAACGCTCTTCTCTATCAGAACAAAGCTGAAGACGCCATGAAGGAGTATGAAACGGCGGCTCGATTGGAGAAGGACAAGACGCGTCTGGCTCAGATTTATCACAATATGGGCGTCGTCCTGCAAAGTGCCAAGCAGTTCGATAAGGCAGTAGCATGTTACAGGAACTCCCTGCGAAACGACCCGACTAACGATGAGACGCGCTATAACTACGCTTTGAGTCTCTTCCAACTTAAAAAGAATCAGGGAGGTCAGGACAATCAGGATCAGCAGAAGGACGACAAGGGTCAGGACGAGAAGAAAGAGCAAGAACAGCAGCAACAGAAACAAGAACAAGATAAGAAAGACGAGCAGCAGCAACAACCTCAGCCAGAGCAAATGAGTCGCGAAAACGCCGAACAGATGCTGAATGCCGCGATGCAGGACGAGAAAGCTACTCAGGAAAAGATTCAAAAAGCACAACAAAAACGTCAGCAAAAACAGTTGCAAAAACAATGGTAAAACGTGGCAGTTCAAAACTACTGCAGTGAAGTTGCCAAAGTTCACACGTGAAGTTGCCCAACTTCACACGTTAACTTTGCAAACTTCACACGTGAAGTTTACCAACTATCCACGTTAAGTTGAAAGAGACTCCATAAGATGAAAAGACTTTACACGATACTCACTCTCCTAATTCTTGCGTTAAGTCCTGTCTTTCCGCAAGTTACACTTAAAGTTCAGGCTCCTTCCCAAGCCGAAGTAGGCCAAAGAATCCGCATCAGTTATGTGGCCAATACGCAGGACATCGAAGACTTCCAGGTCGGCAACTTCGAGGGCTTCAACGTCCTTTATGGTCCCAGCACCAGTCGATCGAGCAACATCTCGATTATGAACGGTCGCACAACCCAGAGTAGTACGGTAACCTTTACTTATACCGTTGTACCCACTTCTGAAGGGACTCTCAAGGTGCCTGCAGCAACCATCAAGGTCGATGGAAAGTCCGTCAAGAGCGGCACAGCCAGCATCGAAGTGTTGCCAGCAAGTCAGCAACATAGTCAGCAACCTCAGAACCAACAGCAAGGTGGCAATCCTCGCCAAGGGCGTCAGCAACAGAGCGCTGCCAGCTCAGGTCAGATAAGCGGAAGCGACCTCTACATGAGCGTTACAGCTAACCGTAAAAAGATTTATGAACAGGAGGCTGTGATGCTGACTTACAAACTCTACACGCTGGTGAACATCCAACAAATCTCTGGCGATATGCCTCAGATAGACGGTTGTCACGTTCAGGAACTCGAGCGTTCTGCACAAATGTCACTCAAGTACGAACGCGTCAACGGCAGGAATTACGGCACGGCCGTCTGGAAGCAATACGTCGTTTTCCCGCAGAAGACGGGCAAGATAAAGATTCCCAGCATCACATTCGACACGCAAGTCGAGGTGCAGAACCACTCGATGGACCCCTTCGACATCTTCTTCGGCGGAGGAAGTCTCTCGCAAATGGTTCGCAAACAAATCGTCGCTCCGGCTGTTGAGATTGACGTAATGCCCCTCCCAACGCCGAAGCCCGACAACTTCTCAGGTGCCGTCGGTAAGTTCACGGTGTCTGCCACTTTGACGCCAGACCAGGTGAATGCCAACGATGCTGCAACCCTTCGACTCGTCGTCTCAGGTCAGGGCAACATGAAACTCATGAAGGCCCCGACTGTTCGATTCCCTCAGGACTTCGAAGTCTATGACCCCAAGGAGAACAACAAGACGACAAATACATCGACAGGAGCAAAGGGAAACATCATTTACGACTATGTCGTAGTACCCCGTCACGGCGGAAAATTCTCGATTCCACCGGTTGAATTCTGCTATTTCGACCCAGAACAGGAACGTTACAATACAGTTCGAACAGACTCTTTCCACCTTGCTGTTGCCAAAGCAAAAGGTCAACCTGTCGCCTACACCCGTGAGCAAGAAGATCTTAACGTGCTGAGTAATGACATTCGCTTTATCAAGTTGGGCGAATACACCAGCGAGGACGAGGATGACTTCTTTGGAACTTCCTCATATTGGGTCACTTATCTGCTCCTCTTCCTTGCCTTTATCGTTGCCTTCCTTTGGTTGAGACATCAGCAGAAACTCAATCCGAACTCATGGAGCGTGAAGGGAAAGAAGGCCGGCAAAGTGGCATCTCGCCGACTGAAACAGGCTTCGAAACTTATGCACGCCAAGGACGATGCCGCTTTCTACGACGAAGTGATGCGCGCGCTGCTCGGTTATGCCGGCGACAAGTTGTCCCTCCCGACCAATGAACTCAACAAGGAGAACGTCATTTCTGGCCTCACATCGAGAGGAGTGGAACAGGAAGTTGTCGATTCCTTCATTGCAGTCTTGAGCGATTGCGAGTTCGCTCGATATGCTCCGACTGCCGATGCGAACCTTGCAAAAGAGAAGATATATCAGCAGGCTTCAGATGTGATTACGCAGATGAACGCTTCGCTCAAGTCACATAAATAATCAAGAAATCACGATGAAACCGTATATTTTTGTTCTTTTACTGGTCCTCTCCTCTCTTTCGACCTTAGCTGCGACTCCCATAGAAACGAAGACTCTGGCTGATAGCGCTTATGTACAAGGTGATTATGAAAAGGCCGTAAAACTTTATGGCAAGTTGGCCAAGCAGAATCCCAATGCAGAGGTTTATTATAATCTTGGCTGTGCCTATTATCGTCTCGACGATCTTGCTCACAGCGTCCTTTGGTTCGAACGTGCCTTGAAACTCGACCCGAGCAATAAAGATGTGCTCTTTAACCTGGAGCTGGCTCGCACAAAGACAATCGACAAGATTATCCCGCAGCATGAGTTCATTCTTTTCACCTATTTCCGAAGTATGACGAACTGGTTCTCATTGCGTACGTGGACCATTGTTGGCTTGCTATCCTTCATCATTATGCTAGTCTGCTTCCTTCTCTTTTGGGGTTCCGACAGCCTGCTTGTACGAAAACTTGCCTTCTCATCGGCAGTTCTTCTCTTGCTCGTCTCAATACTTGCCAACGTTTGCGCCCTGCAACAAAGGAAGTTCAAACAAGTTCATACGAGTGGTATCATTACTGTTCCGGCTGTTACAGTCAAGAGTACCCCTGCCGATAATGGTAACGACCTTTTCGTCCTTCACGAAGGAAGTAAGGTAGAAATCCTAGATAGCAGCCTTAAGGAATGGTGCGAAGTGACCATTGCCGACGGCAAACAAGGCTGGATTCCCAAGAAGTCGTTTGACCTCATTTAAGGTTAAATACACCATCCATTCAAGATATATCAGATGAAAGCCCAAGCCACCCTTCTCCTCATTATTGCCCTTTTCATCGCCTGTTCTTCTGTCGATGATAGGAATGCAATGGTCGTTTCGGAGAATAACGACTTGGCTTATCGTCTGCGCTACACAGATATTTCGGCTTCTTTACAAGCTGCAAAGAAAGCTTATTCTAGTTCTTCTGAGAATCCAGACGGCAAAGCAGAAGCGCTTAACAATATGGCGTATGTTGCTTATCAGCAGATGCGTTATGATCAGGCCCTTCATCTCCTGCAACATGTTTACGGCTTCAGCCGGAACCAACTTGAACTACTTTGTGCCGATGTGCTAACGATGAAGGTGATGCAACGTATTGGTCGAGGCAAATCGTTCTTCGATGCTCGCCTTCGTGCCCAGAAACGTCTCAGCCGTATCCTCTCTGAGGAAGACAATCTTACTGAGCGACAAAAACATCGTCTCCATTATGCTTTGACCGAACTTCACATCGTGGCTTCTACCTATTATTATTATCTCGGCCAAGACAGCGCAGCTATCAGCGAGATTCAGGAAGCTGCTCAACATGTGAACCTTGAGACCGATACGACACAATGGCTTTATTATCATTATATGTTGGGTAGTGGCGGACTCATTGATGGCACTCCAGAGGAAGTGACCATCACGGAGTTCAACCACCTTTTCCGTGTCTATACACTTGCGAAAGCCAATCACTTCACGTATTTTGAAGCAAATGCTTTGCAGTCGCTTTCTGCAATAGTTGCTGACTCGGTTCGAGCAAATTGGGTAAAACAGCAGCGCATAGATGCCTATAGCTACCTCTTTGGAGAGCATCTGCGCTGGCAGTCCGACAGCACTCTTTCGTTGAGACACCAGTTTGCAGCAGCCCTGTCGCATCACTCGATTGCTCTCTTCAAGCAGTATCACGACCTTTTCCAGACGGCGTGTGCAATGAGAACGTTGGGTGAGGTGTATTTTACAGCCGAACATTATGATGAGGCTCTCAAGAGTTTCCGCAAAGCTCTCCATCTCGCTTCTGACTTCAGAAGGTCGCCTTATCAGGTAACTCCCTGGTTGGCAGGCATTCACGAGAACCTCAGCCTTACTTATAGCGCCTTGGGCGACAAGTTGAGTGCAGATAACCATCGTAATGTCTATCTCGATTTGCTTGATGAATCCAGACAGAACAAAGAACTTGACAGTCGAAAGGCTTTGCTGAAGCAAGAAGCAAAAGGCGAACGGATACAGTTCTTCTTGCTGTTGTCACTCGTCTTTTTAATCGTCGTTCTTTCTATATTATATTATAGGCAGCTAAAACGCCGTTCGCTCTCCTTTGAGAAACAAGTACGTGAGATTGCTTCCAGTGAAGACTGTAAACAGGCAGAACATCAGTTACAGAAGTTATTGCAGGATAGCGAAGAGCGTTTAGATGAGAGTAGGGAGGAGAGTGAAGTCGTGCAGCAACGCATCCTTAACGAGCAAAAGCGACACGTCCTTCAGCGCACAAAGTTGTCCGTAGTATATGCCATCATACCATACTTGGACAGAGTCATTGCCGAAGTTAAAAAGCTCGATGAAATGGGAGAAAATGTTTCAGAGCGTCTTTCCTATATTCAGGAGTTGTGCTCTGGCATGATGACCATCAACGACCGACTTACTTCGTGGATTCAGATGCAACAGGGAAAGCTCAGTCTTCAAGTTTCGCGATTCCCCCTTAAAGACATTTTCGAGGTTATCTCGATGCAGCAATATGCGTTTGCCCAGCAACAACTCACGCTTGAGGTGCCTGAGACAGACCTTCTGGTCAAAGCCGACAAGGCACTTACTCTCTTTATGGTCAACACGCTTGTCGACAATGCTCGTAAGTTCACTCCTGCAGGAGGTAATGTAACGATTTTGGCCGATTCCATCGATGATTTTGTAGAGATTAGTGTTTGTGACACAGGTGTGGGTCTCTCGCAAGAAGATGTACAAACTCTTAACGACAGCAAGGTTTATGACCCGAATCGTATTGGTATGAAGAACGCGAGCAAGGGCTTTGGCTTTGGTATCATGAATTGCAAGGGTATCATCAACAGTTACAAGAAACTTTCTTCGCTTTTCAATGTCTGTGACTTCGGCGTCGAGAGTCAAGAGGGACAGGGAAGCCGCTTCTGGTTCCGCTTGCCTAGGGTATTGCCTTTGCTCTTTTTCTTTGTGTTTAACTTCTTTGCTCATGCGACTCCACAGCGTTGTTATGAGCTGTTTGATTCTACTTATAATGCAAATGTGCAAGGCCGATATGTTGATGCTTGGCTTTATGCCGATAGTGCCATCAATATGGTCGAGGAGCCAGTCGACACTGTTTTGCTTGTATCTCTGTATAATGAGCAAGCTATTGCTGCTCAGGCTCTTGCCGAATGGGACGCATATCGTGAGAGCAATGCTGAGTGTGTTCGTTTGCATCGCTTTTTCAGTTCCGACCATTCGCTTGCTTCCGATTGTCAGCAACTTGAAAAGATGAACGATGATTCGCACGTTCTTTACGTTCTGATAGTTTTATCGCTTATTGCTTCTCTTGCCTTATTTTACAGGGTTGTTCTTCGCCATCGTCTTCGTCATCGCGCTTCGCTCGACGACCTTTATCAACGGCTTACTTGCGTTCTCCGTTCTTTTCCTGAAAATGCAGAGACTTTAGTTGATGAATTAAAGAATATAAGTCACAATCTTGACCAACCTCAGCTTCGTCAGCCCGTGCTCGAACTTCGTAAAAAGTTTGCTTCATCTTTGGTGATGTTGCAAGAAACTAACGGTTTCATCGAAGATATAGATGAGAAAACGCAGAAGCAACGCTTTGAGCTTGATCGCTTGTATGTGATGAATCAGATACTCGATAATTCGTTGAGCACCATCAAACATGAGACGATGTATTTCCCTTCACGCATCAAGCAATTGACTGATGATATGCAACAGAACGGAATCGATACATCGACTCATCAGACTCTCTTAGACCTTGTGACTTACTATCGTCATATTTACATGTTGCTTTACGAGCAGGCTCAGCGACAAACAGACCAAAGCCTTTTGCGTTTGCAACCTCTTGCTGTGACTGACCTCTTGGCATATGCATCAACGACGTATGGTGTTGCAACTCAGCCGACTGAGGCTTGGGTAAAGGGAGATGAGATACTTCTGCATCTGCTTCTTGACCAGATGTTTGCTGTAGTGCCTAAGGATTCAGCTCTCATAGTTGAGGAGCACGATAGTATGACATATATAATATGTAGTGTGTCTGGAGAAACCCTTACTTCAGAGCAACTCTCCGACCTCTTTTCGCCACAGACTGAGCGAATGGAGTATCTTGTTATGCGTCAGATAGTTCGCGAGCACGATGCTGCTTGTGGTCATCCAGGACTTCGCCTCGCTGCAGAGAATACGGATGCAGGTTACAAGATATCTTTCTCGCTGCCTGCAATACATAAATCTATGAACTCATAAACTTACACGATATGGATAAATTCAAAGTAATCATCGTCGAGGACGACAAGCTGGAACTCAAGGGAACACAGCAAATCCTGCAAACAGAAGTGCCTGAGGCAGAGATTATAGGCACAGCAACAGGCGAAACTGACTTCTGGAAATTGATGCGCGATAGTCAACCAGACCTTGTTCTGCTTGACCTGGGACTAGGAGGCAGTACAACCGTTGGCGTGGATATTTGCCGTCAACTCAGGACTCGCTATGCGGATATGAAAATCCTCGTATTCACCGGTGAAATCCTTAACGAGCGCCTTTGGGTGGAAGTGCTCAGTGCAGGAGCCGACGGTATCATTCTCAAGACGGGCAATCTCTTACAGAGAGACGATATCGTTCAGGTGATGCACGGTCGCCATTTGGTTTTCAACGAGCCGTTCCTCGAGAAAGTGATGGCACGATTCCGTAAGGTTGTTTGTAAAGAGCAAGCCTCGGTTGATGCGTTCGTAGAGTATGAGATAGACGAGTACGACGAGCGTTTCCTGCGTCATCTAGCTCTTGGTTACACAAAGGATATGATAGCTGGGCTGCGCCAGATGCCATTCAGCACGAAGAGCCTCGAGAAGCGTCAGGTGGACCTCACTAACAGACTCTTCTCAGAGCGTGAGAGAAGCGGCGTGAATGCTGTTCGATTGGTGGTTAGAGCCATTCAGTTGCACATCATTGACCCAGAAAATTTAGTTGCTGATGAACAATAACGAGCGCAACTTTGTTATCCTGCTAGTGCTGGCATTTTTGCTGCCGATTCTCTCGTGGGCATTGTCGGCATTGGGAGTGCCTTGCAGAAGCATTCTCGACGATGAGGGCTTGCGTTGGCTTTTCCGTCACGTTAGCGATTGCCTTCACAGTAGGTTGGTGATGTTTGCGCTTTGTTGTCTGATGATGCAAGGGGTGATAAAGGAGAGTGGCATACTTCCACTCGGCCGAGCATTTCGCGACCTGAAATTCCTGCGATACCTCGCTGTCTATGCGGTTGTGTTCCTTACGATACTCTTTGCTGCAATTGCGCCTGATAGCCCTTTGTTGAGCGTAACAGGTGGTCTTGCCGGGAGTCCTTTGCTCGACGGCTTGCTCTTCCTCGGCTGGTTCTCTTTCATCGTGTTCTGCCTCTGCTACGGTCACAATAAACGTGAGCCTTGGCCTCAGATGCTAACACACGGAATTCGGAAACATCCGCTCGCGATACCTTTCGCTATTGTTGTTTCTTTTTGTTGGCAGTGCATTCAATATATGATAGGATGAACCTCGACGACCTCAATCCCAGTCAGCGTGAAGCGGTGCTTTGCATCGATGCTCCTTCTCTCGTGATAGCGGGAGCGGGTAGTGGTAAGACGCGTGTCCTGACCTACAAGATTGCGTATCTTTTGGAGCAAGGGATGCAGCCTTGGAACATCCTTGCGCTGACCTTTACCAATAAGGCTGCACGTGAGATGCGCGAGCGCATTGCCTCACTTGTTTCGCCCGAGAAGGCTGCAGCACTTTGGATGGGCACGTTCCATAGTATTTTCGCCAAGATACTTCGTGTTGAAGGCAATCGCTTGGGCTACGACCAGAACTATACTATCTACGATACCAACGATAGTCTGAGCCTCATTAAACTTGTTATTCGCGAGATGAATCTCGACGATAAGGTCTATAAGCCAGGTGCTGTCCAGAATCGTATTTCTACAGCAAAGAATCGACTCGTTTTACCCGTGAATTATGCTTCTGTGCGAGAGTTCCGCGAAAGTGATGCTTACTATCATCGTACGCTGATGCACGAGGTCTATAATCGCTATGAGGAGCGTTTGAAGCAGTCAAACGCCATGGACTTCGATGATTTGCTGCTCAACACTTGGCTCATATTCAAGCACAATCCTGAGGTTGCAGCGCACTGGCAAGAACGTTTCCATTTTGTGCTTGTCGATGAGTATCAGGATACAAACTTTGCTCAGCATCAGATAATTAAACTTCTCACAGACCAGCGGCAGCGTGTCTGTGTTGTTGGCGACGACGCGCAGAGTATTTATAGTTTCCGAGGGGCGGACATTGACAACATCCTGCATTTCCGCGAGGCTTATCCGGGAGCCCGACTCTTCAAACTCGAACGCAATTATCGCTCTACACAGACTATTGTGAATGCTGCTGGGAGCTTGATTCGCAACAATCGAGAGCAGATTTCGAAGAGTGTCTTCAGCGAGAAAGAGGTGGGAAATCCTATTGCTCTCTTCTCTGCTTATAGCGACACAGACGAAGCCAACATTATCCTCAGAGAAGTGCAGCGAGCTCATCGGGCAGGCATTCCATATAAAGGGATTGCTGTCCTTTACCGCACCAACGCCCAGAGCCGCAAGATAGAGGACAGTTTCCTGCAAGGGCGCATTCCCTATCACATCTATGCAGGCACGTCGTTCTATCAGCGCGAGGAAATCAAAGATATGCTTTGCTACCTGCGACTCTCGGTCAATCCTTACGACGAAGAATCGTTGCGACGAATCATCAATAAGCCTGCTCGAGGCATTGGTGATACTACCGTCGGAAAACTTTTCCTCGAAGCAAGAACAGCTGGCCAACCTGTTTGGGATATCCTCAAGGCAGGAACCTGTCCAGGCCTCAATAGCAGTACGCAGGCTCGACTGAAGACGTTCTACGAAATGATAGAAGCCTTCCGTCAAAGTGCTGCAACCGACGATGCCTATACGCTTGCTCTTCGTGTGGCGAAGGAGAGCGGACTGCAGGACCATTACTTCAGCGGACACGAGCCCGACGACATCTCGAAACAGGAAAATTTCCAGGAAATGCTCGATGGAATCGCGGTTTTTGTGCAAGATAACCGCGAGCAAGGACTTGGAGTTTCTATCAGCGATTACCTACAAATGGCGAGCCTCGCAACAGACTTCGACCGCAATAATGCGGAGAAAGATGCCGACCAAGTGAACATGATGACCATTCATTCTGCAAAGGGACTGGAGTTTCCCGTTGTGTTCATTACAGGCTTGGAGGAGGGATTGTTTCCCAGCGAAATGAGTGCCGAAGTGCCTCGCGAACTGGAGGAAGAGCGTCGTCTCTTCTATGTTGCCCTGACCCGAGCCGAACGTCAGGTTGTCCTCACCTATGCCAAGTCGCGTTTCCGCAACGGCAGGATGGAGTTCTCTCGCCCCAGTAGGTTCGTAAGAGAGATTCCGCAAGAGTATTATAGGACTTCACCTCAAACCTCTTCTCAAGGGGAGAGACATACTGGATTTACCTCGCCACGCATAGAACAGCGGATGAGACCTGCTTTTCGTCCTGCCTCTCGCCCTGACTTGGCTCCAAGCAGACCATTTGTTGGTGGTCAGTCAGCCTCGCCAAGTTCAGGCACTGGGGGAACTATGATGCACGATTTGAAGGTTGGTACTGCTGTTCTTCACGAGCGCTTCGGCAGAGGCGTTGTACAGGCTCTCGAGGGCTCTGGCATTGATGCGAAGGCGACTGTCTGCTTCGAGAATGCCGGTACAAAAGTCCTGATGCTGCGTTTTGCCAAGCTCACTTTGCAATAGGGGATTGGCTGTACAGAAGGTTTTTACTATATAAATTAGGTTTTTAGCGACCCCTAAAAATTGACGAGCCACGTCAACTTACCCAACGACCTACGTTTCAATGCCTCACGAAACATGTTTCATTGACCAACATAGCACACCATTGTCTAGAGATATTACACTCCATTGTTGATGACGAGCACATAGTTGAAGTAGCTGACGCGATAGCGGTAGAGGGGGCGGCCTTGGGGACCGTCGGAGATGTTACCGATGTCGTTGAGATTGTATGTGCGGTTGCATTCCTTGCAGAAGGCATAGCCGCCGGTCTGTAGAACTAAGGGTTTTGTGATATGAATGTTCTGATAGCAGTTGCTGCAAGCCCGGTCGTAACAAACAACTCGAGTGTTGCTCTCACCTATCTCTGGGATGGTGAGGCGGCCGACGATGAATCCGCTCAAACCGAGATATGGTATGCCGTAAGCCTGTATGGCAGTTGCATTAATGGGAGAGGTGTGGTTCGAAGCGTCAGTAAAGAGATACCGCTGTCCGTCGCTTGTGATGGTGCAGAACTCGCCCATGCTTTCGCAGCAGGTAAAGAGGACTGGTGCTTGTTGAACGTTCTCAACACTCAGCCGTGCTGGCAGGTTGCAGTACTTGTTGTTCACCTCTCCTTCGGTGCAGGAGAAGCAGACAGCGGATAACAAACAACAGGCAAGGGCCTTTCGTATTCTGGGTTTATTCATCGTTCGCAAGTTTCTTTTCCGCTTCTTCTGCTTTCTCGAAGTGGAAGTTGTTCCAAGTCTGCTCGAAGAGTACGGCAATCTCCTTTGTGCAGAGGTTGCCGATGCTGCCTTCGTGGGTGTGATGGACTTCCTTCTTCGGCACGAACTTCCCAGCCTCAATGTCCAGTCCTACCTTCTTGTAGGCGTCGCGGAATGGCATCCTTTCGGCAGCCAAACGGTTGACTTCCTCAACGGAGAACATCAGGTCGTAGCGTGGGTCGTCGAGGATGTGCTCGTTCACCTCGAGCCGAGCGATGATGTAGGTGGCCATCTGCAGGCAGTCACGCAGTTCCTGGAAGGCGGGCAGGAAGACTTCCTTGATGATTTGCAGATCGCGGAAGTAACCGCTGGGCAGGTTGTTCATAATGAGCGTAACCTGCTGGGGCAGAGCTTGGAGCTTGTTGCATTTGGCGCGAGTCAGCTCGAAGACGTCGGGGTTCTTCTTGTGCGGCATGATGCTGGAACCGGTTGTGCACTCCTTCGGCAACTTGATGAAACCGAAGTTCTGGCTGTTGAAGAGGCAGGCATCGAAAGCAAGCTTGCTGACGGTTCCTGCTATTCCTGCCAAGGCGAAAGCTACGTTGCGCTCAGTCTTGCCGCGTCCCATCTGAGCATAAACGACGTTATAGTCAAGGGAGTCGAAGCCAAGAAGTTCTGTCGTCATCGTCCTGTTCAACGGGAACGACGAACCATAACCTGCGGCAGAACCGAGAGGATTGCGGTTGGTGATGCGATAAGCTGCCTGCAGGAACACGAGGTCATCCGCGAGGCTTTCGGCATAGGCACCCAGCCAGAGTCCGAAGCTGCTGGGCATCGCTACTTGCAGATGCGTGTAGCCAGGCATCAAGACGTCTTTGTATCGTTCGCTCTGCTGCTGTAGTTCGCTAAAGAGACTCCTGACATCCTCTGCCACGAGACGCAGCTGCTTGCGGATGAAGAGCTTAAGGTCAACCAGCACCTGGTCGTTGCGGCTACGGCCTGAGTGTATCTTCTTGCCGACATCACCCAATCGTCGAGTAAGCATCAACTCGACTTGCGAGTGTACGTCCTCTATGCCTTCCTCGATGACGAACTTCCCTGCTCGAATGTCTGCAAGGATGTTTCGCAGTTCCGCAAGCAGCGTCTGCAGTTCATCTTTCTCGAGAAGACCAATGCTCTCGAGCATCGTGATATGTGCCATCGAGCCAAGTACATCTGCTTCTGCCAGGTACATATCCATCTCGCGGTCGCGACCAACAGTGAAGCGCTCTATCTCCGCCGTCGGCTCATATCCTTTGTCCCAAAGCTTTGCCATTGTGAGAGTATTAATATGGTAAACTTGCTAACATTTGTGCGAGGCCATCAACGCCTTGCTCGAGCTTCTTGCCCACCATTTGGCGGATGAAGAAGTTCAGGTCGGCCTTGACGGTAAGACGCATTGCACACTCATTCTCGCTTTGCGGAAGCAGTTGAATCCACATGTTTGCTGCTACAGGTATCCCTTCGGCAGCAAACTTGATAGTCTTTTCCGGCTCGCGCTCAATGATACGCAATGTGGCTGTACCAACTGGGGTCTGACCCGAGACGGAATCTGTGTCGAACTGCAACGAGCGCAGCTTCTCGACAACTTGCTCCAGTTGCTCAGGCGAAACCTTATCGCCTGCCTGCTGCTTAATGCGCTCCATCGCCTCAGGATTATCGAGCCCTTGCTGAATGACAGCCAGATTGTTGAGGTCTGCCAATCGTTCATAGACGCGTCCAATAGGAGCGTATATCTTCTTTACTTCGCTTTTGTATTCAGTCATCTTGTATTTACTATTTGTTCCAGTTTGCTGGGTCTTTGCGCCATTCGTGGAGAGTTGCAACGTCTTCTTCCTTGATGTAACCCGTTTTGAGTGCTTCTGCTACGACGGCTTCGTAGTTTGTGAGGGTGAGGAGCTTGACGCCAGCTGCCTTGAAGGCTTCTTCTGCAACGGGGAAACCATAGGTATAGGACGCCACCATGCCCACTACCTCACAGCCTGCTTTCCTGAGCGCCTCGACAGCCTTGAGACTGCTGCCACCTGTGCTGATAAGGTCCTCGACCACCACAACCTTCATGCCTGGCTTGAGTTCGCCTTCGATGAGGTTCTCCATTCCGTGATCCTTTGGCTTGCTGCGAACGTATGCAAAGGGAAGAGAGAGCGCGTCGGCCACCAAAGCACCTTGTGCAATGGCTCCTGTGGCAACGCCTGCCACGCCTTCTGCCTCGGGGAACTGTTCCATGACGAGTCGCGTCAGCTCCACCTTGACGAAACTGCGAAGGTCGGGAAAGGAGAGCGTCTTGCGGTTGTCGCAATAGAAGGGACTTTTCCAGCCACTTGCCCATGTAAAGGGGTTGCCTGGCTGAAGTTTGATGGCTTTCACTTCGAGCAGTTTGGCTGCAAAGATTGATTCAACGTTGTTCACCATAGTTATTTGTTATTTAGCGTAAGTTCGACGAAAATAATTGTCTTAATACATGGCGCTATAAACACCGAATACAAAGTTACGGAAATTTTCTTTATGGCAGTCGAATTTCACGAAGTTTTTTGCCGTATGTTAGGCAAATATACTCTTCATGCCCCGAAATGGCAGGAAAGAAGTCTTGCTGCGGGGTATGAAAACTGCTTCCAGACATTCTCTGGGGCCAGAGTATGCCTGGAAGCAGTCATAGCAAGGTATTACGTAGGTGTGTCAGCTTCTGAACACCTTTTTGCCGTTCCTGATGTAGAGTCCTGGCTCGTTCATGCTGTCGGTACGGGTGCCGTTGAGGCGGTAGATGATGTTCTGCCGGCTGTTCTCCTTTATCTCGTTCAGGGCATCGTCGTCGCTTGTGACGGTCAGGGTCAGGGACTTCGATATGGGTTCGCCTTCGATGCAGATGCAGTACTCATGCTGTCCGGCTGCAAGGCCGGTGAGTGTGATGTTGCCTTCTTCTGTCTCGAGAGACATTACATCCTGCCAAACGCCATCTTGCATGATGCAAAGTTTGGCAGCCAGCGAGGGATGGAGGTTGCTGTAATGCATGACGATTTCCTCTCCTGCTTGATACTCTGCCTTGTCTGCACGAAGGCGCGACGGCTTGCCGATGACGAAGTACTGACGCTCGAAAGGCTCTGAGTAGTCGTCGGCCATGAAGTAACCCACGAAGTAGATACCTTCTGGCAGGGGTGCTGTCCAGTTGTTCGTACCGCTTACGTTGAGTCGAAGCGTGCCGTTAACCTTTGTGTTGTAGAGCCATGTGGGGCACTTCACGTCCTTTGGCACGAGTCCGGCCTGATAGATGCCCACCCAATCTTTGCTGATGTTGGGAGCATTCGCGAGTGTTATGACGATGGCATTTCCCACGTTGTATACGCGTTTGTCGGGCGTCATGGAGAACGACGCGGGGTCGAAAGCCCGATTGGTCACAAAGAGAGGGACGCGAGGCGAGCACTCTGTGTAGCCGCCGTCCTGGAATAGCACGGCAAAGTACTCCCCGGCTGCCGAGAGACTGAGATTCAGCGTGCCTGCTGCCACTTCAGTATATGCGTAGGTTGCCGATGTGTCGCTCGTGCCAGGCTTCTTGCCTTTGGCGTAGATGCCGAGCCAGGCTTCTGTGCCGACAGGAACGCCGCTGAAGGTAGCCTGAATGGTCTCGTTCACCTTGTAGAACTGCTTGTCGAGCGCGAGGGTCGAGATGTATGAGGCAATGGTGCTGTCCACCCAGTCCGAATAGATGGGGTCTCCTTTGGCTCCGAAGCAGTTGCATGGACGCACGGCAAAGCGGTAAGCAAAGTCTTTTGGCAGTTCGCCCTCGCCAAAGACGCAGACGACTTCGCCCTCTTCCTTGTTCTCGCCGAGGTAGCACTTGGGCGAGAAGACGCGCTTCGTAGCGGTGACGTGGCGGACGTCGAGCCAGTCGTATTCCACCTGAACCTCGTAATCGAAGGCACGCACGCCGGCGTTCTTCTTCAGGACCGTCGGGAAGTGAACCGTCACCTGCTTCTGCGAAACGCCATAACGGTCGGCACCAGAGCCTCCGGTAACAGTAACCTTTGTGCCTGCAGGGAATTGCGGAATGGAAGCCGACTTGGCGCGATTCTCGAAGGAAAGTGGCTGGGTGACCGAGATGGGCCAGGGAAGATACCAAGCTTCACCGATGGGTTCGTCATAGACAAACTCGCGCTTCTCGAACGTGATAGCCGAATCATAGACGCGCATCACCATTCCCTGACGTCCGTCCTGCGGGTCCATCTTCTGCATCTGCGAAGGCGGTTTGGCCGACCAATCGTCTTGATAGGTGTTTTCGCGTGCCGGCATCGGATAGAGATACTTGAGCGAGGAGGTTCCTATGCTGGTGAAAGCCCCTTGCCAAAGGTCGCGGTCGTCGTCGAGAGGCGAGTGTGAGTGGCCGGAGAACGCGACGGCATTGGGATAGTTGCTAAGCAACTTTGTGACCGTTCCGTCGTCTCTGCCCCAAGCCCACGCGCAGTTGCAGGTATCTTTGGGATGCGGATGTTGGATGTAGAAGAAGGGTTTTTCGTCAGCCGTCAGTTCGGCGTTGTGTTCCTGAAGGAAGTCGGCCAGTCCCGAGATGTGGCTCTGGTTCTCCCAATGCGCGCCAATGAAGTGGTAGCCCTTGATGGTCTTCATCCAGATGGGCTGATAGTCTTCCTTGAAACATTGTTTCCAAGCAGCCGCAGCCTGTCGTCCGATGCCTTGCGCTTGCGCCGTCTCAGCCCCGACACTGCTGATGGTTCCGCCCCAGGTATAGCCCTCCATGTCGTGGTTGCCGTAGATGAAGAGCTGAACTGTCTCTTTGCCGTCGATGCCTTTATTGTTCGGAAAGACTTGGAACCAAGCATTCGCCACCACTTGCAGCTGCGGCAGGAGCCCCTGGTCGGCCATATCGCCGGCAATGATAACACCGTCCACCTTCAGACTACGGAAGTATTCGAGGGTGTGGATGAACGTCTCGGCTGTATCTGCGCCACGCAGATGGATGTCGCTCACAATGCCGATTACGAGATTGGGGTCGCCCAGGGTGGCAATCGTCTCGGCAAGGGCTGGCGTGCCTAAATAGGCTGCTCCGGCAAGCATACCGGAGCGCTGAAGGAATTCTCGTCTGTTCATGTTTCTTTTTAATGTGGCTGCCTCCCCTGGCGTTTGCGGAAGGGAGGCAGTTGCTTTTGTCTTCTATTATATTATATAATGTATATATGCGAGTCTTACCATTCGATGTCCCACAGGTTGGATGAGGCCTTGACATCGGCATTTTCAAGGTCATCGTCAGGATTGCCTATCTCGAGGTCGGAAGGACCATTCACGTTGGTGATGCTGGCAGCAATTATCTGATCAACGACAACGTTCTCTTCTACTATTGTCTCGGGGTTGATATATGTCTTTTTCATCTTGGTATTTTACTATTTGACAATTACTATTTAGCCATATTGTAATTTTCTCCCCTCTCCTACGGGAGAGGGGTTGGGGGTGAGGCTTCTATCTCAGTACTTTCTTTCCGTTCACGATGTTGATGCCCTTTTGCATCTTGCTGATGCGCTGACCTGCCACATTGTAGATAGCTTCGCCCTGGCCGAGGTTGGCGTTGAGCTCGTTGATAGAGGTCTCGAAGTCGCCGATGAACATCTTAACGGGAGCATCAGTCTTGGCCTGGATGTATGCGCGGAAGGCATTCATGTTGGTATTGCCCTTGCTCTTGTAGAGCTTGCCGCCACCGATGAAGTAGTCGCCTTCAGCCACGGTCATGGGAGCATAGGTGCCCACGAAGTCGAAGTTCTTGCCTTCCACCTTTGGGTCAGCAGTGGGGCCGATAATCCTCACGTTCTCGAACACCTGCGAATCGCTGGCTTTGGTAGCCTTCACAAGGACGGGGACATTGGCTGAGATGGTGCTGGTTTCGGTGAAGTTGATGGTGGCGTTGTTGGCATCGTCGCTATTCTCTGAGAAAGCATACACCTTTGTGCCATCACCAAAGGCGGCAGCTACCTGCTCGGCTGTGAGGTCGAAGGGCAGGCAGACGGTGTTGTAACCCTCCTTGATAGTGCGACTGATAGTGACATCGGCCAGTAGTTTTGCAGGAGCAAAAGTGTTTTCAAAAGTTTCATTGAAAGTCTTTGTGCCTTTTACTACTGTATAGGATATGCGATCAAACACCTCGTAATATCCGTCCTTGAACAGGTAGGTGATATAGTATTCGCCAGGTTCGTCGAAACCGTCATGTTGGTCGAAGTTTGGTGTGCCCGGAACGTTGAGTGTCATAGAACCATTGGTATTGCCATCTACATATCTGTAGGAGGTGGATATTTGCTCATTTCCACCAGGGGTGTGGCCTTTATGATATATGCCTATCCAGTCTTTATCGAAGGCAGGAGCATTCTCCCAAGTAATAGTAATGGGTTCGCCCACGGTATAAACTTCCTTGTCTAAAGACATTTTGAAATTCTTAGCTCTTCCGCATACAATGAAATACTTTCGGTCCAACTCTGTATAGCCATCGTTCTCGTAAATCCCTGCATAATAGAGATTCTCTTCATTTAGAGAATTGAAAGTGAGGTCGCCACTGGCGTTTTGTGCATATATCCATTGGATTGACGGACTAGGTTTATCGTACTTATATATTCCTACCCAGTCTTTGGCGTAGTTAGAGCCTTCGTAGTGAATTGTGATGTCCTCTCCTGGGGCCCAGACGCGATTGATACTAATGGATGTCTGTGCCATGCAAAGGCAGGGCAACAATAGCCCTAAGGCTAAAGTAGTAATTTTTTTCATGCTTTTGATAATTAATGTTAATATTATCGTGATTTTATCTTTTCACGATGCAAATATAGGAAAATATGCAATACATCCAAGAAAAATCTATTTTTTTATATATATATTGCGAAAGGTCGAAAAAAGTTGGCGAGATGAGGGCGTAAAGCGACTGAAGAAACGTGCCGAGATGGTACTCTGATTGAGAATTTTGGTTCCGCGAATCATGATGAGTAAAAAGGTAAAAATGGTCCGATTCGACACTCCTTTTTTTTCGAAATTCTAAGTTGCTCAGGCAGAGATACTACGCGAAGGGATTTGCATCTACATGTATGTGCAAACAACCCGGCACGCCAGGTTGGGTAACGAGGCAAGAAAAATGGGGGCAAGGAGCAAGGAGAAAGAGGCAAGAGAATACAGTCGGCCCTTAGCGGCATCCAAGACAATCCTCTTGCCCCCAAACTTATAAAATATGAATTAAGAAAAGGCTTCCACCTCGGCGGAGTAGTGCCCGTAGATGTATTCCACCACCATGCGGCCGTAGCGACCCTGTTCGGCCACGAGGCACGAGACGAGGCCCATCGTCCATCGCCAATTGACCTCTATGCAGGGACAAATACCTTCCTGGGCCAACATCATATCGATGCCGACTGGACCAGCGTAGTCAAAACGGCTCAGGCGCGCTGTCCACCAAGCCCGTATCTCTTGGAGGTATTGCAAAGGAATGTATTGAGCCAGCCAAGCGAGCTTCTGTTCTTCGGGTGCCACCCAATTCCCCAAGTACGCTCCTCGCTCGTTGGTGTAGAAGAGGGACAAGCCTCGATACTCAACTCCGCCCTTTCCATCGAGCCAGAACTCAAGGGCGAAGTCGGTCACTTTATGCATGAACTGCTCCACAACAATGCTTCCCTGTGCCTTCAGAATGCGGCTGGCCCAAGCCTTCCATTGTGGATTGTCCGTCTTCATCAACCCCCTTCCGCTACTGCTCCATGGCGATTTCAGCAAAGCCTCGCCAAACTCGTTTGCAGTTTCCTCTGCCTCCTCGATGCTCCGACACAGGACAGAATTGCCTGCGAAGTGTCCGTCGAGAGGCAATTCGCTTCGAAGTTCCTGCAAGAGAGATACGGCAGTTTGTCTGTGGGAAAGTTGTCTGATTTGCTCCAACTCCTTCCGGGAAGGTAAAAGCGACTCCTGAACGCCTGCTTGTTTGAGTTGATGACAAAGTGCTGGACTCCATCCCCAAGGCAGAATACGCGTGTCGTCCGACAGATTGAGCCGCTCCTCGCCGTTCCAAACGATGTCCTCCTCATCAGCCCACCACTGCGGAAGCCACCAAAGTTCACGCCGCATCTGCTGGATCTGGACAGGTGGCGTGTAGCCCGGATGCCCGTCGGCAAGGGCCATATCGTTCTCTGGATTGAAGACGTAGAGCGTCATAATTCAGGACAGACGCTTGATTTGTACGTCTGTGTAGTAGTGCTTGAGGATTTGCTTGTAGCTGAAGCCTCGCTCTCCCATCACTGCAGCACCGATTTGGCAAAGGCCTACGCCGTGTCCCCAACCGCGTCCGTGTAGTACGAATCGGCCAGGAATACCACCTCTGACGTTCTTCGTCTCGATGGTAAAGGCGCTGCTCTTCAGGTGAGACGTGCTGAGCAATCGGCGAATCTCAAGTTCCTTGCCGATGATGAAAGCCTTGTCTTTGCCCACGATACGCAGCTTGCTGATGTGTCCGCCGGGTCCTTTCTCCACAATCTCTAAACCGAGAATCGGTCCCAGATCCATCTTCAAATGGCTCGTGATGCGTTCGTGGATCTCTTCCTGCGACAGCTCTTCCGTCCATTCATAGAAGTCGTGCGTCTCGAGGTCGTAGTCGTTGAGGACCTGTCGAAGTATCTTCTTATCACTTGTGTTGCAGTAGGGGTCTTTGACGGACCGCAGGTAAGGAACCTCGATGTTCTCCCAGCAGTACTGATACTCGTTGGTCTGTCCGCCACAACACTTGCCGAAGCGCGTGTCGCAAACCTTTCCGTCGTACATCAGGACCTGCCCTCGCGTGGCATTCACGGCTTCCGCAACCTGCGGATTGCTTGCCCTCGTGATGCCTTGATAGCGCTGGCAGTGGTCGTCGGCACAGACGTCGAAGATGGTGTGATCCTCCCTATCGTACCAACGGATGCTTTCGCCTTCGCCCTTGACGAACGTGAAGAACGGCGCTGGCTGCCCGGCTCTTTCCTGACGACGCTGCATCTGGGCGTAGAGCCAACTGCGGCTGATGACGGCAGCAGCCTTCAGGAACTCGAGCGAACAACTGCTCTTCATCTCGCTGCTGATGACACTCGTCAGGTAATCCTCGACGGGCAGGATGTTGATTGCCACAATCTTGTCCTCGTCAACCACAAGCTTGAGGATGCCGCTGAAGGTCTGTGATTCTTGCCGCTCCCAATGGAACTTCTGTCCGATGGTGACGCCGTGAAGCGTGAACGAAGCCCCATCTTCCTGAGGACGGAACGTCAGCTCTTGATAGACATTGTCCTTCCACCGGATGCCACCCTCGGTGTATTCTGCTATTTGCTCGCCTGTCACCTCTGTGCCTTTGGCTTGATAAGGACTGTTCATGCAGAAACGGATGGCTGTGTCCTTCATGATGCCGACTGATACAACCTGATTGATGGCTGGCATATCGTCCTTCTTTTCTTCTCCATCTGTAGCAGTCCCTTCAGCTTTGTCTGTAAGTTGAGTGATGATAGGCTTGAGTTCCTCTTCGCTTAGCGTCACTTCCTTGAGGATGCTTGCTGCTTTTTCTGCCGTCAGCGCCTTGAAGTCCTGTTCTCTTGGCGTGATGAAGAGGCCGCACATATCGAGTGCTCCAGGGCTTATCAGGAGTTGCTCTTTTCCTTCTGCATAATAGCAATCGGGACGATGCTTGCTGCGAGGGAAGATGAGCGTCACGATTTCGTCTGGCCTACTTGCTGTTCCTTTCTCACGCCAGCAGACGATGTTCAAGCGAGGTTCTGTCTCGTCGCCTATCACGGGCAGAGCCTTATAGACGCGTTGGCAGAGCAGGCTGTCGCTTTCTGTCGGGAGGCTGCGAATGACGAAGACGGGGCAAGCGTAACCTTCCAAGAGATAAAGGCCCGGACGATTACCCACGTTGCCCGCTTCCTCCATAGAGGCCATTTGCTCGCCCGTTAAAGGATAGAGCTTCCTGAGTCCCTTCTCGTACATCGTCCAGTCGCGTTCAAGGGGAGCAATGCCGCGACTTCCTGCCTGCAAATGCATATGGTCAGGACACGACGCGCCACAGAGCGGGCCGTTGTAGAAGACGATGTGCTTCGGCATGTCCCATGCCATCTTACGAAGCGTGCCGAAGCTGCTGTAGATGCTCTGAGGCGTGTGTCGTCGCATCGGGATAGTAAAGTGCTGAGGCAGGATGGGGTAGGGGTTGACGAGAATCTGATAGTGCTTCTCTGTCATCAGTTTGTGCTGCTCCTTCGGTCGGTTGTTGTCACAGAGGAAGCAGGGGCGTTCGCTGATTGTCTTCTTGTCTATAGCGGCTCCAGTGGAGACGATTCGGGCGGGATTAAATTGAGCCGCCATCATCATCTCGCCAAGGGGCAGTTCCTTTGTCTGCACGCCTTCCTCCAGTGCCTTATATCGTTCGGCAGCTTCAGGCCAATCTTGCAGTTCCTTTTGGAAGAAAGCTTCAATCTCCTCCTCTGTCACTTTATGTTGCCAGAGCAGGTTGAGTTGCTGGCGAGCCTTGATCTCGAGGGTGCGCAGGTGGTCCTTGTAGGTGTTGTTCTTGTTGATCTTGTCTTGACTGAGAGCGGCATCGCTGTTGCCTTCCCAGCGACGGCAGAGATACACCTCGTCGTAGATGCGTCCGATGCGGTAGCGTCGGCTTATCATGAGGCCGAGTGCATAGTCCTCTCCATAGCTAGTGTTGGGAATCTGCAACGCTCTCAAGACGGGCGTGAAGAAGGCACGAGGAGCGCCCAAGCCGTTGATGCGCAGAGCATTGTTGCGTCCATTCTGGAGCGTCCACTCGCGATGGTCGATGAGGCCAGGCGGAAGGGTGTTCAGTTGGAAGTCGCACATACGGTACGAGCCTATCACCATCGCAGCACCTTCAGCATAGAAGGCATCCACCATTCGCTGCAATGTTTGTGGCGAGGAGTAGAGGTCGTCGCTGTCGAGCTGCACCACGAAGCGTCCCACCAAAGGATGATGTACAGCCGTATTCCAGCAGCCACCGATGCCCAAGTCGTTGCGCTCAGGGATAATGTGAATGACGCGTTCGTCGGCAGAGAACTCGTCGATGGCTTCCGTTGTGCCGTCTGTCGAGCCGTTATCAACTACGATGAGGTTGAATGGGAAGGTCGTTTCCTGTTCCAAGACACTACGAATGGCGTCGCGAATGGTTCGCTCGCGGTTGCGAACGGGAATGACGACAGAAGCCTCGACTGCAAACTCGCCTTCCGAGAAGTTCACCTCGTCGTATTCGTCGCCATGCAAGTAAGCGTTCAAGGCGCGAAGATGCCGCGTGCAAGCCCGTTCCATTTCCACCTGACGGCTGCGATTGCGGGGGTCAACATAGTCGAACTGCTTCTCTCCGCTCAGCCTCGTGTCGTGCTCCACCTCAGTATAAAGGAACTCGTCGATGTGCAGAGGCAGTTGCTTGCGGCTGATGAAGAGCCTGAGGTCATAGAGGGCAGCGAACTGATAGTTATGCAAGTTTTCCTGAGCGACATACTCCTTCAGTACCTCCGTACGGAAGAGGAGAAGCGAACCCATTTGAAAGTCGTCGCGAACAGAACCGAGCTGATAGTCGATGAGAGGCATAGCGTGACGTTCTCCGTCGGGAGAGAGGCTGTAGTGGTCGCTATACATCATCAGCGCCTGGCTGTCCTCTGCAATTGTGAGCAGTCGTGTGAGGGCATGATAGCCGAGCTGCAGCGTGTCGTACTTACAATATAATAATGTATAGGGAGCCGTTGCGGTCTCAGCGATGCGCTTGATGGTTCGGGTGTTTCCCGGGCCTTCTTCGCGCAGAAAATTGACGCTTTGCACTTGCGGCTCAGCCTTCAGGCTTTCCAGAGTCTCCCCCGCCTGCTCGTCGCTCTGCCAAGGGATGAAGCAATCGATGTGTAGCATAGTATTTGTTTCTTTTCCCTGCAAAGGTACGAAAAAGTGAGGATAATACAAAATAATGTGCAGGAATGTTTGAGAGAAAAGAAGAATTGACCCGCTTCTTCTGGCAGAAACTCCTGGATCATGCTGCGGTTTCAGATATTGCTTTTATGCTCGAAACCTCTTCCAGTACGGGGGAAACCAGTCCTTTTAATGTTAACAAAATAGGAGGACTGCAGTCCTCCGAAAATTTTCCCATAGGAGGACTCGAGTCCCACCACGGTGGGACTGGAGTTTTTCCACGGTGGGACGAGCGTCCTCCCACGGTGGGACTGGTGTCGTAACAGCAGTCGTCAGGTCGTTCTTAGCGAAGGCCTTTTTCGAGAGGACTGCAGAAATCAGTCGGTTCCATGCTATCGCCAACCCTCAAGGTCAGCATCGGGGAAGAGGTTGGGGTCGAAAACGGGCTCTTTCCCCTTCTTTCGTTGCTCGCGGAAATCTTTCAGAAGTCGGAAGGCATAGCGACTCAAGAGGCAGACTGCAATGAGGTTGGTGATGGTCATCAAGGCCATAGCGAGGTCCACAATGCACCAAGCCTGCTGCAGCGACATGAAGCCGCCCATCAGCACTACTGCTCCGCTCATCCACCTGAACAGCACCACTGCCCAAGATTTATTGCAGAGGAATCGGACATTCGTTTCGCCATAGAAATAGTTCGCGATGATGGTCGAGTAGGCAAACAGGAATATGGCAGCTAACAGGAACCAGCCTCCGAAGCGTCCAAGGTGGTGCTCCATCGCATGACCCGTTAGGATGATGCCGTCGCTACCCTCTGTATATAGGCCACTCAGCAAGATGATGAAGGCTGTGCAAGTGCAGATGATGAGGGTGTCGGTGAAGACTCCCAGACTCTGCAACAGGCCTTGATAGACGGGATGCGGTATTGTTGCAGTAGCAGCAGCGTTCGGAGCGCTTCCCTCACCTGCTTCGTTCGAGAACAGGCCACGCTTCACGCCTTGCATCACGGCTATTCCAACGGCTCCTCCAGCAGCCTGCTCCCATCCGAAAGCACTGCGTACGATGAGGCTCAGCATAGCGGGAATCTGCGTGAGGTTCGCGATGAGAATGTAAAGTGCCAGTATGATGTAACCAAAAGCCATGAAGGGAACAATCATAGCACAAAAGCGAGCTATGCGATGTATGCCGCCAAAGATGATGGCCAGCGTCAGCAAAGTCAGTCCGCCAGCCACATATCTCATGGGAATTTGAAAGGCGTCCGAGATGGCGTCGCAAAGGGTGTTGCTCTGCACAATCTGGTTTGAAAGGCCAAAGCCGTAGATGATGAGCACAGCAAAGAGTGCGCCCATCCACGGACGCTTCAAGCCGTACTTCATATAGTAGGCTGGTCCGCCATAGAAGCTCTCCTTGCCCCTCCGCTTGAAGAGCTGGGCGAGTGTGGCTTCCATAAAGGCTGTGGAGGCTCCCAACAAAGCCATCACCCACATCCAGAACACGGCTCCAGGACCTCCCACGAAGATAGCGCTCGCCACACCAGCCAAGTTGCCCGTCCCCACTCTCGAGGAAAGACTGATGGCAAAGGCTTGGAAAGAGGAAATCTTACGCTTGCCGATGCTCTCGATAGGCTGGTCGCTTGGCTTGAAGAGGTTGCGCAACATCGTTGGCAACATAGTGAACTGCACGCCACGCAGGTTCCAAGTGAAGTAAAGCGCGCAGCCCACCAGCATCGAGATAACGATGTAGGTCCACAGCCAATCACTTATCGAAGTGATGATGTCAAACCGTATAAATTCCAGATTAAAGATGTCTTCCATGTCAACTCAATAACTATGAACTATACACTAGCACTATAAACTATGAATTATGAATTGTGAAGCAAAGCTCGACGAATGTCAATTATGAATTATGAATGAAGGTTATGAACGCATCACCACTGCTTCCTTCTTGCAGCCATCGACCTTGATGGTCATGGGAGCAGGCAAGCGGACGTGGCGGACATGCTCCGTCTCTTGCACGGCAGGCAGCTGGTCAAGGACTTCCTGCCTGTAGATGCCGTCGCCACGGAACGCATTAATCGTCAGATAGCAAACGCCAAGCGAGGTGAGGTTCTGGAAGAAATGAGTGCCTTGACTCGGGTCAACTTGGAAGCTATCGAGTCCTGCCTCTACAATAATCTGCGCAGCACTGATGTGACTCCACTTCACAGGAATGCCGAGCCACGGGTCGCTGCTCCCCCAACGACCAGGTCCGATGAGGAGGTAAGAACTAGAGCCAGACTCAACCGCCAGGAATCCTCTGTTTATCTTCTCAATCTCTTCGGCAATCGCAGGGTTGTTTGAGGGCGTATAACCATCGGTCTTGACGTAAATGATGTCTTGTATGTCGTTATAGATGCCGTGACCTATTGCACAATGTGACCGCAAGAGACAATCCTCGTCGGGAATCGTGGTGAGGTCTTCGTCGAGTTCCATTCGGTTGTCCACCATAGGTCTGATCTGCAAGAGGCAGAACTCGCCGGTACGGTCGGCATGGAGGTTGACGGCGAACTCTATTTCTACGGGGCGCTTCATCTCGTCCTGTCCATATTGAAGCACCTTTCGCATCAGTTCGGGCAAAGGGAAGACGTCGCTTTGCAAGACGCCCGCGAAGGAGATTATCTTGCGGTTGCGGCCTTCGTAGAAGCCTTCGTAGATGCACTGGTCAACAGGGTCGTAGGTCGAGCAAATCCATTGAAGCGTGCCATCTTTCTCAGCCTCGCGGACTGGCACCTTGATGAGGTTGAAGCCATCATTCACGCAGATATTGCCCGCTTCCTTAGAACTTTGAGCCCTCAAGGCGAGGAAGTATGTCTGTGTGTCGCGCAAGGCAATCTCCATCTCGCTCATCTGCAAGACCTGATGCGGGTGGGCTGGGCAGACACGAAGGCTGGTTCCACCATCCACGATGTACTTTCCAAGTCCCATCGCAAGCGAGACAGTTCCCTCTTCGGCCTTCTCGTCGCCGATTGGATAATAGTTGATACTTCGCGCCACACCACTAATGACAGGATAGAAGCGGCCGTTGTGCTCCTCTCCCACGACCTCCTGAAGGATGACGGCCATCTTCTCTTGGTCAATCACATTGCTTGTGGCCGTCATGTAGTCCTTGCTGTTTTGGTAGAAGACGCTTGCATAGACGGCCTTGATGGCTTCCGAGAGCATCGAGAGGCGCTCGTAGCGGTCGTGAGCCGCAGGAATCATATAAGTGCTATAGACGCCGGCAAAGGGTTGGTAATGCGAGTCTTCGAGCAGACTGGAGGAACGTATTGCGATAGGTCCGGCAACAACGTCGAGGAAGGCTTCCAAGTCGCCAACAAGCCGCATAGGAAGTCGTGCACGAAGGAAGTGCTGCAGGATTTCCTCGTCGGGAATGTCGCTGAGTGCCAACTGATAAAGGTCGTTGGTGTCCATGAACTCGTCGAAGATATCCGTACAGAGCACGACGGTCTTGGGGATGCAGACTGTCACGCCTTCCTTCTCGTTAAGGTCTGTGTGGCGACCAAGCAGGTGGTCGATGAAAGCGAGGCCGCGTCCTTTGCCTCCCAAACTGCCTTCACCAATGCGGGCAAAGTTGCTGTACTGGTCGAAACGCTCGCGTTGGAAGACTGCCACGACGCCCTGATTCTTCATCCTTCGGTAAGCAACAATGGCGTCGAGAATGATGGCACGATGTGCATCGACGTCCTGCAGGCTCTCCCATGTGATGCCTTTCAGGAACTCCGAGATGGGGAAGAGGGCACGAGAGGCGAGCCAGCGGCTCACGTTATTATGGGAGATGTGATAGAGGAGGCTTCGCGTAGGAAGCGTCATGATGTTGTTCTGCAAGTCCTTCAGGTTGTGAAGTCGTGCCACTTCCTCCATCGTGTCAGGGTCTCTGAAGATGAAATCGCCAAAGCCAAAGTAGTCGCGAAGGTGGTCGCGCAGGTCCACATCAATCTTCTTCGAGTTCTTGTCGATGAAACTTGCGTGGCATTCTTTGGCAAGTTTGGCATTCTCGGTTTCGCTCGAATCGAGGATGAGGGGCACATATGGGTCGCGAGCACGAATGGCGCTCAACAACTTGAAACCAGCCTTCTCGTCCTTCTTGCCTCCAGGGGTCAAGGGGAAACGGCAGTCGCTGATGACACCAAGTGTATTGTCGGCAAAGCGATTGTAGAGCAGCCACGCTTCTTCGTAGTTGCGAGCCAGCACAATCTTTGGTCGTCCACGCATTCGCAGCATCTCGAGGCTCGTGTTGAGGGCTTCGGTGGCGAACTCCAGACTTTGCTGCAGGACGAACTTGTAAAGCGTGGGCAGGATGCTGGAATAGAAGCGGATACTGTCCTCAACGACCAATAGCATTTGCACGCCGGCCGATCGTATATCGTGCTCTAGGTTCATGCGGTCCTCCATAAGCTTGATGATGGAGAGCAGCAGTTCTGTGTTTCCCAGCCAGCAGAAGACGTACTCGAAGACGCTTAGGTCCTCGTTCTGCATGCGTTTCGTGATGCCGTGGCTGAAGGGCGTCAGCACCACGATGGGTGTCGTTGGGTAGTGAAGCTTGATTTCTCGAGCGATGTCAAACACCGAGTTGTCTTCCGCAGCAGGCATCACGATGACGAGGTTAATGTGCCCCTCAGCCATTGTCTGCTCAGCCTCTTCCTTGCTATGCACTTGTAGGAAGCGAGGCGGAAAGCGAAGTCCTAATTTTGCGTATTCCGAGAAGATTTTCTCATCCACTCGTCCGTCGTCCTCCAGCATGAAGGCATCGTAGGGATTTGCGATGAGAAGCACGTTATACACGCGGTTGAGCATCAAGTCAACGAAGGAGGTATCTTTCAGCGTCACAGCGGTTATTTATGATTTAAATATTTACAAATTACCATTTATCGCGCCAAAGTTACGCATTATTTCTGAGACTGCCAAACATTTGGCATGGAGAATGTTCAAACTAAGTGTGGTTAAATCGCAAACTTAACGTGTGAAGTTTGCAAAGTTAACGTGTTAAGTTGACGAAGTTAACACGTTAAGTTGGGCAAGTTAACGTGCCTAGTTTTGAGAGATGACGTGACGTCCCTATTGATCAGGGTTGGCGACGAAGCCCTGATACTGTGCTGGGAGGTCGTTCATAATGATTTCGTAGCTTTTCTCAAGGGTGTGCTGAATGTCTTCCGGACCTCTGCTTTCTGGTGAAAGAGGGGCATGAATGACGAGACGAAGCCTGTGCCAAGTAACAAAGTTGATGCCTTTCTGACGAGGAAGAACATCGAAACTGCCGTCAATCGTCACAGGAACAACAGGAAGTTGCAGTTCGTCAGCCAGTCCGAAAGCACCTCTGCGAAACTTTGCCATATGCCCGGTAAAGGTTCGCGAGCCCTCAGGAAAGACCACGAGTGAAACACCGTTCTGCAAGACTTTCCGTCCCTGTTCGTACGTTTTATGTATGGCTTTTGGACCACTCTTATCGACAAAGATGTGGCCTGCACTCTCGCAAGCTTTCCCCACAAGCGGAATGTTGCGAAGACTCTTCTTCATCATCCAGCGGAAACTGCGTCCCAAAAAGCCGTAGATGAGGAAGATGTCGTAGGGCCCTTGATGGTTGGCAACGAAGACGTAGGACTGCTTCTTGTCCAGGAGTTCTCGTCCCTCGACTTTAACAGGCAAGAGCATCACCCAGCACATCAACCTGCTCCAAACCATAGCAGGATAATAACCCCAGGTTCTCGCCTTTCCCAATGTGCAACCGATGATGGTGACAATAGCCGTCGTAGCTGTTGTCAGGATGATGATAGGCAGGGCGATTAGGAGTTGGTAAAGTCTGTAAAGAAATTTCATGGTATCAGTACTCCTTCGCTTTTTCTTGGTATTCTTTCGCTTTCTTAATGTATTCCTTGACATAAGGATGTCCCAGGAAATATGGAGGAGCGTTCGTAATGATTTCTTCGAGTTGTGGTGTGAGGACGGGGTAGGGCAGGCCGCTGGTCAGAATCATGAAGATGCCTGGCCCTAATACGTTATTATAATTCGCGCGTATGAAGTGTGTGATGAGCTGGTCGTTTTCTTCAGCCAACTGCTTCGACTGTTTGCCCAGTTCGAACAACCTCTCGTCGTCGTCCGTTCCGTTCATGATCATCTGTGCCTCGAGGTGAGGTAACTCGGCCATTCTGGCATCGAGTTGTGTCTTGCGTTGAATGAAACCAGAAAGGGTATCGTTGAGGGGAGTGCCGGTTGCACTTTGTTGTGTCTCGCTGATGTTCAGGTTGACTTCTCCCTCTTCGAGTACGATAGGCATCACGCTCAAGTCCCCAAGAAAGACGTTTGCCAGCATTGTGGAATCCATGCTGCCACCAAAGTCGAAGCGTCCGTGCACCACTCTTGTCGAGTCTATGCTTTTCATCTCGCCATCTACATAGACCTTGAGCGTCAACACCTTGCCCTCCAGTTCGTCCACATTCGAGGAACCTCTCACCATATACTGGCTCTTGCAAGATATCAACGCCAGCAAAGACGTCAAAAGCAGATAGAGGGACTTGTTCATTACCTATTTTACTTGTTTCGACTGACAAAGATACACAATCTTGAGCAAACGGCAAAAACAATTAAGACTATTTAACAGCCAGAGTCCATGCAATATGAAAAACGCCCGCATAAACCAGAATTTATGCAGGCGTAAAGGGAATGATAGAATTTGTATGATTAAATTCGTTTGCGATTGACGTTATTTGATGATGACTTTCTTTCCGTTGCTTATGTATATGCCTTTGGCGTTCGGCTTTCTGCAAGGACGGCCCTGCAGGTCGTACATCGTGCCGTTCTCGCTCTGCTGACCCTCGGAAATCTCCCTGATGCCGGTACCCGCATTGAGCACCAACTCGAGTCCGCGCTTGGCGTCAATCTTGCCGTGGCCGAACTGTGCGGGCTTGGCTTCGGTAAACGCGTCGGTGCGGGCGGAGCGGCACACGATGTCCTTCACCTCGGCAGGTGTCAGCTTCGGGTTGGCCTCCAGCCACAGGGCGACGGTTCCGGCCACGGTGGGCGCTGCCATCGATGTGCCGCTTTCGGCGTTATAGGGGAAGCCCTGCCAAGTCATCTCGGGACGGTATGGCTTCGGATTGCCCTTTTTGTCTTTTTCCACGTTGAAGTGGCTCACGGCTGCCACTATATTAATGCCTGGAGCACAGATGGTGGGCACATGCACGCCATTAAGGCCGGTGCCGTAGCTGCTCAGCGGGGCAATATCGTTAAGTGGTTCGTCAACTGAGGGCATAGGTTCATCGTAGAGTGAACGCACCATAGTGTTGGTGGTATAAGCGCCTACGGAAATGCAGGAGGGCGCTGTGGCCCAGTCGTTTTGCAACATGCCATCCACGCTGCTCAGGAAGCCTGCCCTGCCCCCGGACGTCAGCTCGGCATTGAAGATGTCGAGGCCCACGCCCTGCTTGCTGCCAATGGTCAGTTCGAGGAAGTAGTCTTCTTGCAGCATACCCATACCGCAAATTTTCATGCGCACCTGGTCGGGCTCACGCGACACGCCTAAACGCAAAATGCCACTGAAGCCTTCATCCAGTGCAGGCACTCCCTCGCTGATGATGTCGGGCAGGATGCCCGTCTCGGGATTGAGCATCGGCGATTGCCATAGCGTCTTCCATTTGTTGCCGCCTTCTTTTTTGACCAGCGACAGGCGCATACAGAGGTCGGCATCCTTCGGCACAAAGCCTTCGATGTTCTCAAATTGATCCTTCATGGCAATCATTGAACGCAGCGTATCCGTGTCGCTTTCGAAATCCTTATGAAGATACAGCCGCCTGTTGCCCTCGTTGCCGGCAGAGATGACCAAAGGCACGCCCTCCTGGCAGATGGCTTCGACAGCCTCCGCTATCTCGCCCTTTCCGTTGTGAGAACCGGTGTTCGTGCCAAGGCTCATGCTCACTACCATTGGCTGCTCACGCTGTTTGGCATATTCTTTCAGGAACACGAGGTCGTAGAAAGTACTCTTCGAAGAGATTATCCGGTCGATTGTCATGTTTTCATCACTTGCATCGGGAGAATAGATGGTGCACAACACGATGTCGGCATCTGGAGCCATGCCGCCGAATCCCTGGGGGCTGCGCGTTCCGGCAGCAATGGAAGCGGTGTGGCTGCCATGGTCGCCAATGGGGAAGTCCGTCGTCAGCGCAGCAATCTGCTCGGGCGTGTCAAAGACGGAGCCGGGCAGTTCCATGCCGTCGGCCGTCACTTTCCTGCCGCTTTCATCGAAAGGCGAATAGACCGCCTTGATGCGGGAGCGTCCCTCGCTGTCCTTGAAGGCAGGATGCTGGTAATCAAAGCCGCCGTCGAGGAGAGCAACTGTGATGCCCTTTCCGCTGTAGGACTTGTCGCCCACCTTGCCACGGGTGCCGTCGATGTCCGACACACCAATCTCGCCGCGCGATATGTCGGTCAGCATCTTGGGAGCAGGACCGCCTGTACCGATACGCAGTACGCCCTGCATATCCTCCACTTGCTGCAAGACGTCGAGAGGAATGGCAGCAGCCACTTGCTGCCCTAGGCGTCCTTGTAGCTTAACACCCATTGTCCGCAAGGCATCAAGTGTCTTGTCGGTCTGTATCTCGTCGAGTTTAATGATGGCGTTTAGCGTTTCAATAGATGTGGCAGCTGCTTTTGTTCGCGTTGTCGCTTGACGCCTTTCCACCTGCATCCTAGCGTCAAGTGTCATCTTGCTTGTCTGTGCCATTATAGAGGTAATGACACATGCGAGCAGTAAATTAATAAGTAGTAATCTTTTCATAATTATTGTGTGATGAGTTTATTTACATCTTTGCCATGGCTTGCTCGAGGTCGGCTATAATATCCTCTACGTTTTCGATGCCTACGCTAAGGCGAACCAAGTCGGGAGCAATGCCAGCTTCTCTGAGTTGTTCGTCGCTGAGCTGCCTGTGGGTGTGGCTGGCGGGGTGCAGCACGCAGGTACGAGCATCTGCCACATGCGTCACAATGCTGATGAAATCGAGGTTGTCCATGAAGCGGATGGCCTCTTCCTTCGTGCCTTTCAGACCGAAAGCAATCACGCCGCAAGTTCCCTTCGGCATGTACTTCTGTGCCAAAGCATAGTATTTGTTCGAGGGCAGACCAGCATAGTTCACCCATCCCACCTTGGGATTCTTCTCGAGCCACTCGGCAACCTTCTGCGCGTTCTCGCAATGACGGGGCATGCGGAGGTGGAGCGTTTCAAGTCCGAGGTTAAGGAGGAAGGAGTTCTGGGGAGCAGGAATGCTTCCTAAGTCGCGCATCAACTGGGCAACAAGTTTGGTGGTGTAAGCCATCTTGCCGAAAGCCTTCGTATAGGTCAATCCGTGATACGACTCGTCGGGTGTGCAAAGGCCGGGGAACTTCTCGGCGTACTTGTCCCAATCGAAGTTGCCGCTATCGACCACTACGCCACCAACCTGAGTTGCGTGGCCGTCCATGTATTTTGTGGTAGAGTGTGTGACGATGTCGCAACCCCATTCGAAAGGACGGCAGTTGATGGGTGTGGCAAAGGTGTTGTCCACGATGAGGGGCACACCGTGCTTGTGAGCCATCTTGGCAAAACGCTCGATGTCGAACACATTACAACCGGGATTCGAGATGGTTTCGCCGAAAAAGCACTTCGTGTTGGGACGGAAGCAAGCCTCGATGCGTTCGTCGTCCCAATCAGGGTCAATGAAAGTGCATTCGATGCCAAGTTTCTTCAGCGTTACGCCAAAGAGGTTGAAGGTACCGCCGTAAATCGTGTTGGCTGTGATGAAATGGTCGCCAGCCTGACAGATGTTGAAGATGGCGTAGAAGTTTGCGGCTTGTCCGCTACTTGTCAGCACGGCTCCGACTCCACCTTCCAGAGCGGCAATCTTCTTGGCGACTGCGTCGTTCGTGGGGTTGGCCAGGCGGGTATAGAAGTAACCGCTGTCCTTGAGGTCAAAGAGTCGCGCCATTTGGTCGCTTGTCTCGTAGCGGTATGTTGTACTCTGATAGATGGGAAGTTGTTGTGGTTCGCCTTTCCCAGGCTTCCATCCGCCGTGGATGCAGATGGTTTCGAGGTTGACTTTCGTCGAGCTTTGCTTCTTCTTCATAGATGTATAAAGTTATTGTTGTTTTTTGCCGTGCAAAGGTACGAAGAATAAGTGAAAAGTGAAAAGTGAAAAGTGAAAAATTGATGGATGAATGAAGAAAAAGGGAAAAATGCCAGGAATTAAAACATACTTTGCTCGCCAGAGTGTGGCTCGGTACATGCCGATGTTGCCAAATACCAAAATAATAAATCCATGTAATCAAGGCAATCTGTTGTTAAGTAAATAGTTCCGTGCCTTTTGTGTCTTTCGATGTGAAACAAACCTTATTCGTGTTAATTCGTGCAATTCGTGGTTCTGTTTTACCCTTCATGTAAGGTTTGTAGAATCCTCGTGAGACTTTTTTCTTCTTTTCTTCTTTTCTGATTCTCCACTTTTTCTTACCTTTGCAGTTGAAACACGTTAATTCTTCTGCTCTATGATTGTTCAGCATCCAATGCTTTGGTGTGCCGCCGCATTGATGGCAGGCATTGCCGTTGGGCTGAACTTTCCCTT
>CACXUA010000005.1 GCA_902770725.1 uncultured Bacteroidales bacterium
CGAGCCTGGCATCAAAGATATAGAAAAGATAAGGACTTTCATAAAAGGCATTCAGACTTATGAACAGAATTAACAAGATATTTCAAGAGAAGAGCAAAGGCTTGCTCTCGCTCTATTTTTGTGCTGGTCATCCGACCCTCGAAAGCACCTGCGACATCATTAAGACCCTGGAACAGAAGGGCATAGACTTCATTGAAGTGGGCATTCCCTTTAGCGACCCGATGGCTGACGGCCCAGTCATTCAGGACGCAGCCACTAAGGCGTTGCGAAACGGAATGAGCCTCCAGAAACTCTTTTCCCAGTTGGAACCGCTTCGAGGACAAGGCGTCCGGCTCCCCCTCATACTGATGGGCTACATGAATCCCATTTATCACATGGGCTACGAGGCTTTCTTCCGACGCTGCAAGGAAGTAGATATCGACGGCGTCATCATTCCGGACCTGCCCTTCAAGGACTATATGGACGAGGTCAAACCCATTGCAGACCGCTATGATATCAGGGTCATCATGCTCATCACGCCTGAGACGAGCGACGAACGCATTCGCTTCATCGACGAAAACACCGATGGTTTCATTTATATGGTCAGTTCCGCAGCTACGACTGGAGCACAGAAAGAGTTCGACGAAGCCAAGCAGGCTTACTTCTCGCGAATCGACAAGATGGGGCTGAAGCACCCTCGAATGATTGGTTTCGGCATTAGTAATCGCCAGACTTTGGAGAGCGCGCAAGCCAACGCAGCTGGAGCCATTATCGGCAGCAAGTTCGTAACTCTGCTCGACAAACACGGTGCTCCAGAGCCTGCGATTAAGGAACTCTTCAAGGCACTCGAAGAGTAATTCCCAATTCGAAATACACAATTCACAATTGGGGCAGGTTTCAACAAATCTGCCTCAACTTGACAGAATGTAAGCAAACTGGCATAATTTGCTTACACTCTGCATTTCCAAAACCGTCCAAAAACGGCATCGAAATTCAGGGCCTGTACCTAGGTACACAGTTTCTAGAATTATGTTGGTTTTTGTAACCACTTGGCTTTGTTGAAGTTACATTTTAGGAGTTCTGGAGAGGACAGTCAAAACGCTCGATTTTGCATGTAAAACGGGCCATTTCACCGTATTTTAGGGGTCATCCAGACACGTTAAATTACCAAAATCGACGTGTCAAGTTGGAAAACTTCACGTGTGAAGTTTGTCAACTACTCTAGAGAAGTCGTACGACTTGACCTTTCGAGCCGATAAAGTCTCCATAATTTACGTAAATTCACTCAGTTTTGTATTCAAAACCGAAATAGCAAAAAGAAAGCAAAATGGGCAGATTGGTGACTAAAGTCCCAGTATGATGCCGGCAAATCCGCAAAGCAAAATGATGAGGATTGGGCCGAGACGATAGACTTTTTGGGCAATGAAAGCGAAGAGGAAAAGGAAGATGCTGAGGCAGAAACGCCAGGGATTCTCGCTCATCGAACTGAAGTTCTCGCTGTTCATCAAGAGCAAAGCGGCAGCAAGAATCAAGCCTACAACAGCTGGACGCAAGGCGCTGAAGACGTTCTCGACTGAGGGATGATTCCTGTACTTCATGAGAAATTTGCTGATGAGCAACATCAAAACGAAACTCGGAAGCACGACCGCGAAGGTTGCAATAAAACTTCCCAAAACGCCCCAGGCTGGCGAATAACCCGCGTTAACGAGTGCCGTGTAGCCGACATACGTGGCAGAGTTGATGCCGATAGGTCCCGGAGTGCTTTGGCTGACAGCCACAATGTCCGTGAACTGCCCCATTGTCATCCAATGATAATGTCCCACGACCTCGCCCTGAATCATAGAAATCATGGCATATCCCCCGCCGAAACCGAAAAGACCGATAAGGAAGAAGGTCCAGAAAAGCTGTAGTAGGAGCGTTATCATAAGGCGTTACGAGTTAACGAAGTCATCTTTGAGATACTTTCCATAGACATAACCTGAGACACCTGCCGCGAGAACTACGAAGATAGGACTCACTCCGAGCATCCAGATAAGGAAGGCTGCGACAAGAGGTATCCAGACGTTGTAGCGGTTTATCTTGGCACTCTTTGCCATCCTGAAGACGGGCAATGCGATGAGTGCCACAACTGCCGGACGAATGCCACGGAAGAAATGCTCCACATAGACGTTTTCACGGAACTGTTGGAACACGAGTGCGATGGCCAGGATACACAGGAAAGAAGGCAGACAAGTACCGATAGCGCTGACGAACGCCCCTTTGTTGCCCATTCGTTTATTGCCGATGAAGATGCTGATATTCACGGCAAAGATGCCCGGACACGATTGCGCGACGGCAATCAGGTCGAGCAGTTCGTCATGACCTACCCAATGCTTCTCGTCCACGACCTTCTGTTCGATGAGCGGAATCATTGCATATCCGCCCCCAATCGTAAAGAAGCCTATCTGGAAGAAAGTCTTGAAGAGTTCAAACACCTCTTAATTTACGATTTGACGATTTACAATTTACAATTTATTTTACAATTTACTTTCAACCCATTTTCTAGCATTCACGAAAGCCTCTATCCAGGGTGTCACCTCATCCTGGCGTTCTGCGGGATAGTAGCCGCACTGCCAGGGGAAGAAGGCTCGCTCGAGGTGAGGCATCATGGCCAAGTGTCTGCCGTCTGCCGAAGCGATACCTGCGGCTGAGAAGTCGCTGCCGTTCGGGTTGGCGGGATAGCCGTCGTAGCTGTACTTGAGCACGATATTGTAGTCTTCCTCCTTGCCAGGCAGGTGGAACTTGCCTTCTCCATGAGCCACCCAAATGCCCAATCTGCTGCCACTAAGGCTGCCCATCAAGACACTTTGGTTCGTCTGAACAGTCAAGCCGACAAAGTTCGACTCGAATTTATGGCTGTCATTATGGAGCATCTTGGCTTTCGAAGTACCTATCAACCCCAGTTCCACCATCAATTGACACCCGTTGCAGACGCCAAGGGAGAGTGTGTCGGGACGGCTGTAGAAACGGTCCAGTGCCTCTTTTGCCTTGGGATTGTAGAGGAAAGCACCTGCCCAACCCTTTGCCGAGCCAAGCACATCGCTATTAGAGAAGCCGCCGCAGAAGACGATAAAGTTGATGTCGTCGAGCGTTTCCCTGCCCGAAATGAGGTCAGTCATCATGACATCCTTCACGTCGAAGCCTGCCAAGTAGAGCATGTAGGCCATTTCCCTCTCGCCATTTGTGCCTTTCTCGCGGATGATAGCTGCTTTTACACCACTCTTTTCCCTACGGTCCGGGGTCAAACCAAACTGGCTGAGTTTGCCTGTAAAGCTTGGCAGGAAGTTCCATTCGAGCGGCTGCTTGCGATAGTTTTCATAACGTTCCTTTGCCTTACCATTGAAGCTTTGCTTGCAGTCGAGCAGATAACTGCTTGCATACCAAACATCACGAAGGTAATCAATGCCAAACTGATATTGTGCTCCAGCCTTTTCCATGAGGATGTGACGCTCTTCGCAAGGACGACCGATGTTAACATAACCGACTCCCGCATCCTCAAGGAACTTCTTGACCTCCGTGCGATTCTTGTCGGCAACCTGTATGACGATGCCTGGATTCTCTGCAAAAAGGAGCTTGACGAGGTCGTCGCACTTCATCTTGTCGAGGTTTATCTCGAGTCCGCCCTCAGTATTTGCGAAGCACATTTCCAGCAGACAAGTGATGAGACCGCCTGCTGAGATGTCGTGACCGGCAAGGATAAGTCCCTTCTTTATCAAGTCTTGAACGGCGTTGAAGGCATCGCGGAAGTACTCCGGATCGCGTACCGTAGGCACATCACTACCGACTTTCCCCATGCTTTGGGCAAATGCGGAACCGCCCAAACGCAACTTATCGAACGAGAAGTCTATATGATATAATGTAGAGGGGCAGTTCTTAAGGACCGGGCTGACAACCTTCTTGATGTCGCTCACCTGGCCACCACTGGAAACAATGACTGTTCCAGGGCTGATTATCTTTGTTCCATCAGGATATTTCTGCGTCATAGAGAGGCTGTCCTTGCCCGTCGGAACATTGATTTGAAGAGCACAGCAGAAGTCGCTCAACGCTTCAACTGCCTGATATAGACGTGCATCCTCGCCTTCCTGAGCACGACAAGGCCACATCCAATTCGCGCTAAGACTGACGCTATCCAGTCCTTCTTCGAGCGGTGCCCAAAGGATATTCGTCAGAGATTCTGCGACAGAGAGGACGCTTCCTGCAGCGGGATTGGCAAGAGCGGCTTGCGGAGCATGACCGAGAGCCGTTGCAATACCTTTCTCACCACGATAGTCGAGGGCAACCACACCACAGTCCGAGAGCGGCAACTGCAGTTCGCCCTGACATTGTTGGCGTGCCACCTTGCCCGTCACAGAACGGTCAACCTTGTTGGTCAGCCAGTCCTTACAAGCCACAGCTTCAAGTTGAAGCACTCGAGCAACCTTTCCGCTGAGGTCCTTTTGGTCGTAAGAAACATTCTCGTAAGCACGTTCCACCGTCTTATCTCGCATGACAGTCTTGGGACTGTGGCCAAACATCTGAGCCACATCAAGGTCGAAAGGTCGCTTCCCATCCCCTTGTTGGAAGGCGAAATGGGCATCTCCTGTCGTCTCTCCGACTACATAAAGCGGAGCTCTTTCCCTTTCTGCAATCTTGCGAACATGCTCGATGTGTTTCTCGTCGATGAGGAGTCCCATGCGTTCCTGGCTTTCGTTGGCGATGATTTCCTTAGCCGAAAGAGTCGGGTCACCAATAGGAAGTTTCGTCATATCAATGAGTCCGCCACACTCTTCCACTAGTTCGGAGAGGCAGTTCACGTGTCCTGCGCTTCCATGATCGTGGATGCTGACAACGGGATTCACTTCCTCTTCGCAAAGCGCACGCACCAGATTGTTGGCACGCTTCTGCATTTCCGGGTTGGCACGCTGAACTGCGTTAAGCTCGATGCCACTCGAATAGCGACCCGTCTCCACGCTGGAAACGCTACCGCCACCAAGTCCGATGCGGTAGTTATCACCTCCCACAACCACAATCTTATTGCCTTTCTGAGGTTCTTTCTTCAGGCAATCGCGCTTCGTGCCATAGCCTACGCCGCCAGCCAACATGATGACTTTGTCGTAGGCATATTGTTCCTGACCTTCCTGATGCTCGAAAGTGAGGACAGATCCTGTGATAAGTGGCTGCCCGAACTTGTTTCCGAAGTCGGAAGCACCATTCGAAGCCTTGATGAGAATCTGCTCAGGCGTCTGGTAGAGCCACTTCCTGACAGGCAAGATCTGCTCCCATTCGCGCTCTTCCTCCGTTCTGGGATAGCTCGTCATATACACCGCAGTACCTGCGATGGGCCATGAACCGACGCCGCCTCCCATACGGTCGCGAATCTCGCCGCCTGTTCCGGTGGATGCTCCATTGAAGGGCTCGACCGTAGTCGGGAAGTTGTGTGTCTCGGCTTTAAGGCTGATAACGCTCTCTATGTCACGCACTTCGAAGTAATCGCTCGTGCTGTGGTCCTTCGGAGCGAATTGCTCAACAACCGGTCCTTGAGCAAACGCCACATTATCTTTATAGGCAGAAATGATGTGATGGGGGTTCTCCTGGGTCGTTTTCTTTATCATCTGGAAGAGAGACGACTCTTTTTCTTCGCCATCGATGATAAAGGTTCCGCCAAATATCTTGTGTCGGCAATGCTCACTATTGATTTGAGCGAAGCCAAAGACCTCGCTGTCAGTGAGTTTCCTGCCGAGTTGACCTTCCACTTTATGCAGGTATTCAATCTCTTCGGGGGACAGCGCGAGGCCTTCTTGCTCGTTGTATTCCTCCAGATTCTCGATGCTGATGATGGGCTCGGGCTTCTTGTTGATGGTGAAGATGTCCTGATTCAGGCCGTGATAGAGGCGCTGAAGCATGGGGTCGAAGTCAGCATTCTCGTCCGCAACGGGGAAATATTCCTCAATTCGCGAAATGCCCTCGATGGCCATATTCTGCGTGATTTCGACCGCGTTGGTGCTCCACGGCGTAATCATTTCGCGGCGAGGACCCACGAAATAGCCTTGCAAGTTCTGTTCTTTTTCAGTGTTTGCTTCACCATAAAGCCAGCAGAGTTTTTCGATTTCTGCCTGTGTCAGAGCCTTTTTGCTCTCAGTTGCGATGACACTTTGCTGGGGAGTCTTGAAGAAAGTTATCGTCATACCTTTTCTTATTTATTCTTTCGCGTGCAAAGTTACAACATTTTCCTGAGAACTCCTAAGTGTTGACTCCTATTTTTTCCTGTTACAATAAAAATAATGTACGCAGGAGAGAGACAAAACTTCCCCAGCCATCTTTGCAAACTTAACACGTTATCTTTGCAAAGTTAACACGTCATCTTTGGCAACTTAACACGTTAAGTTTTGAAGCTAAGCGTGGAGTATCAAATCATCCAGCATTTCGGGGGTTCCTTCGAGCCCAGTCATCTTCTTATACAAACGGCGTCTGGTAGAGGTAATCGCCTCTTTGCTATGAGCCGTCAGGATGGCGATTTCGGAGGGTTTGAACTGTGCTTTAATGAGGAGACAAACGCGGAGTTCCTGCTGGCTGAGCTTATAGACGGACGAGAGATGCTGGGCAAAGCCATCGCATTGGCTGTCAATCATCGTCTGGAAGCGTTGCCACTCGCCTTCCGTAGGCAATTCCGTCGCAGCACATCGCTTGCGTAAGGCCATCGTTTCGGGCGAGACGGCAATCCCATGAACACTCTTTTTGTGGAAAAGCGTCTGCTTTTGTTGTTCGAGTTCGTTATCCTTCTGACGCAAGACAAGACGGAGGATGAATGCCAACGACACGAGCAAGAGCGCAATTAGGACGGCTACGATTGTCGCGACAAAGCGGTTAGCGCGGCGCTGAGATGCCCTGAAATTATCCTCTTGCTTCTGTAAAAGTTGGGAGACGGAAGTCGGAACAGAGGTTTCCCTACTGCTGTCTGCGGCAAATGGGACCTCAGCGTAGCAGCCTGCACAACAACAAAGAAGGACTGCAAGAAGCAGGCTCTTCACATATTGCTGAACTGCACAAGTATCCATGCCACAGCAAGAAGAAGTATCGAGATGCTTGTGAAAGCCACAGAGAAGAAGGTGAACTGCGGATTTCGTTTGGTCTCTTTGAAAGGCCAAAACAGGTGTGTGACGGTCATCCAAGGAATGAAGCAGGCCAGAAACATTGTGCCCGTCAAAGGAGTCTCGTGGTGGAAGCCCCCTATATAAATGTGCAAGGCGAGCATCAAAAGCCAGTAAATACTGAAGGAACAGAGGAAGTACGTCGCATATTCACTCTTTTTCATTAGTTTCGACGGCCATAGAAGATACACAACAGACATGATGGCAATCACCATTCCCCACAAAGGCCAAGCATTAACAATGAGATTATTCATAACTTCTCGAATTAAGGTTTCTGCCGCAAAGTTATGACTTTTTTACGACTTCATGCAAGAAAAGCCGTGTGCAAATTGTGTTCATTTCCAAAGACCAAGCTTTGCGTGCAAAGGACGATGGTCTGAAAAGGTTTCCTCCCCTACCCAAGTGCGATAGTAGGAAAGCGTCGCTTCAGGCGTTGGCAGGAAAAGAGCTACATGGTCAATGCAGATGTTGGGCTCATCAGCAGGGAAAGTCTTGTCGTAAGACGGGTTGAGGAAGAGGAAATGCTTCTGCATCTCCTTGTAGAAAGGCATGCCCGGTTCGTCGTTCAGGTCGCCTGTCAGGATGAAAGGTTTCGTCCACTTGCGGGCCTCTTCCACAATAATTGGGACGCTTGCCATGCGGTCCTCGTCGGTCAGGCTGAGATGCGTGCAGGCCACGACATAATGTTTGAACTCAGTCACCAAGAGCATTCTTGGCTCTTCGCGACCGGGCAGGGGTATGCGATGCACGCTTATCGGCTTCTTTTTGCTGAGGATGCCGATGCCATACTTGCCTCCCTGGAAGTTGATAGCAGGGGCAAAGGTGCTGAACATCTTGGCTTCCCGTCCAATCTCCTCAAGCGAAAAAAGGCGTCCATTACGTTTCGTCATGCTGTCAACCTCTTGAATGGCAGCCACATCGGCATGAGCCTTGCGCAAGATTTGAGCTTGTCTTGCATGGTCAATCTTCTTGTCGAGACCTTCGCCATGCTGTATATTATAAGATGTAAGGCGGAGAGTGCGCACCCTTTTGGCTTGCACGGAGACAGATGAACCTGCACACAAAAGTGCAACAAACAGGTAAAGAATGGCTCTTTTCATCGGATTTCGATTTCTTCCTTCACGTCGATTTCCTGCCCGTCCTTGTCGTAGAACTCGTACTGAAGGAAGGCAAGTTTCTGGCTTGGAATGACTTTGACGCCCAAACCATATCGGAGTTGCCACTTTCTGCGTAGGCTGAAGATGCCTTCATTCAAGTAGGCTGCAACGTAAGGATGCACATGAAGCGTGAATTTCTTCATGCCAAGTCTGTAGTAGAGGAACTTTATCTTGCCCTCCAAAACCTTGTGGAAGAGGAAACTGCTCTTGATCTGCCCTGTTCCCTGACATGTGGGACAAGCCTCCTCGACTGCCACATCCATGACTGGACGTACCCTTTGACGAGTGATTTGCATCAGGCAGAACTTACTGAGGGGCAGGATGTTGTGGCGAGCACGGTCGCGTTTCATCAACTCGCACATGTGCTCATAAAGCTTCTGACGGTCCTCAGCCAACTTCATATCAATGAAGTCCACAACGATGATGCCGCCCATGTCGCGCAACCTAAGCTGCCGAGCCAGTTCCTCTGCCGCACCGAGATTGACCTCGAGGGCATTTGCCTCCTGATTCTCGGAATTGCGAGTGCGGTTGCCACTATTGACATCCACGACATGAAGGGCTTCCGTGTGCTCAATAATAAGGTAGGCTCCGTGCTTGTACGACACAGTCCTTCCGAAGCCGGACTTAATCTGACGAGTGATGTCGAAGTTGTCGAAGATGGGCAGACTGCCTTTGTAGAGCTTCACCACGTTTGCCCGTTCTGGAGCGATAAGGCTGACGTAGTCGTGCACTTCCTTATAGACATCGGCATTGTTGACGTAGATATTCTCGTAGCTTGGGTTGAAGAGGTCGCGAAGCATACCTACCGTTCGGCTCGTTTCCTCATAGACAAGTGTCGGCAACTCCTTGGCTTGTTGGACTTTGCGAAGAATGCCTTCCCAACGTGCAACGAGGACTTTCATCTCGGCATCCAGTTCACTTGTGCGCTTGCCTTCAGCCACAGTACGGACAATGATGCCGCAGTTCTTCGGCTTGATGCTTTCAATAACTTGCTTCAAGCGTGCTCTCTCGGCGCTGCTCTTGATTTTCGTGGAGACGGAAACCTTGTCGCCGAAAGGAGTGAAGACAAGGAAACGACCAGGGAAGGAGAGGTCGCAAGTCAGTCGCGGACCTTTCGTGCTGATGGGTTCCTTGATGATTTGCACAAGCACCTCCTGTCCTTGTTGCAGAGAAGTCTGCACGCTGCCGTCCTTTGGCAAGTCGGGCAGAATGGATGCCTTCTCGAAGGAGTAGAGGTTCTTGCGGTCGCTCTGTACCTGCTTAAGGTACTTGGCGTAGGAAGCGAACTGCAGGCCGAGGTCGAGGTAATGCAGAAAAGCATCGCGTTCGTGACCTACATTGACAAAGCAGGCATTGAGTCCGGGCATGAGCTTCTTGACTTTCGCCAGGTACACGTTGCCCACAGAGTAAGAGACACTTTGCTCTTCCTCCTGATACTCTGCCAGTCGCTTGTCCTCGGTCAACGCGATGGAGATCTTCTTCGGCTGTACGTCGATGTAAAGTTCGCTTGTTACGTCCATCTGATTCAATTACAAAAAAAGTGACAGAGCTTTGTCCTGCCACCTTTTTGGTCTGAGAAGTACTTTACTTGCTCTTATGTCTGTTCTTTCTCAGTCTCTTCTTACGCTTGTGCGTAGACATCTTGTGCCTCTTATGCTTCTTTCCGTTTGGCATAATTTTAGGTGTTTATTGTTATTACTATTATGTGTATTATATAATTTCGGACTGCAAAGGTACAATTATTTTCCGAAAGGTGAAAGGTTTTACGCCATTTTATTGAAAAAAAGTTGATGTTTGATGTGTTTCATGCCGAAAAAGCAGTACTTTTGCATCATGATTTCATCATTTTCCACTCAACTTGAAGCCTGGTATAAGAAGTTTGGGCGCGATTTGCCTTGGAGGCAGACGAGCGACCCATACCTCATCATGCTTTCGGAGTTCATACTGCAGCAGACGCAGATTGTACAAGGGACGAGTTACTACCTGCGCTTTGCCAAGCGGTTCCCAACGGCTGCAAGCCTTGCTGAGGCAAGCGAGGAAGAGGTGCTTAGGCTTTGGCAAGGATTGGGATACTACAGCAGGGCTCGGAACCTTCACAAGGCAGTTCAAAAGGTTGCTGAGGCTGGCTGTTTCCCCAAGGATTACAGCTTTGTGAGGGCTTTGCCAGGCGTTGGTGATTACACAGCAGCAGCCATCATGAGTCTGGCTTTCGGCGAACCTTATGCTGTACTCGACGGCAACGTGCAACGCGTTCTGGCTCGCCACTTCGGCATAGCAGAGCCTATCGATACCACACAGGGCAAGAAACTCCTTCGTGCCCTTGCCGACGAGTTGCTCGACAGGCAGCATCCAGCCCTTTACAACCAAGCCATCATGGACTTCGGAGCCCTGCAATGTAAGCCTGCAGCACCGCTTTGCGAGACTTGTCCGCTTGCCGAGACTTGTGAGGCATTGAGCACGCACCACGTGGACAAACTGCCCATCAAGTCCAAACATACGAGTGTCCGCGACCGCTACCTTACTTATATATATACGCGCACACAGAACGGCCTGACCTTACTGCATCGCAGAGGCAGTGGCGACATCTGGCAAGGGCTCTTCGAGTTCCCTATGATAGAATCAGATAAGAAGTTGACGAGTAAACAAGTTGATGAGTTTATCCACTCATCATTGGTTAAGGTTAGCGTTAACATTAAGGTTGAACTCATTGCTCAAGACGTTCGCCATCAGCTTACTCATCAACGCTTGCACGCCGACTTCTACTGCCTCACTTTGCCAGCCTCTCAATGGACGACAGACAACGGACAACGGACAACAGACAACGGGCAATGGGTCGAGGAAAAGTCTCTCGACCGCTATGCCCTTCCACGCCTCTTGGAGAAGCTATTGGAGAAAATGAAGTAAGCAGCTCAAGCAGCAGGACAGTTGCCCATCGAGCAACCCAGAACAAGAGCAGCAATTAGAGCGATTACGACGACAACCAGGCAAATGATGGTAAGGATACCACTGAACCTCAGGTAAGCATGCATTCCTGCAAAGCCACGAGCCAGCTCAGCCTCACTGCCGGTCTTGCATGCAGCCTTCACGCCATTGGCAAACTGGAATCCCTTTGCGAGGGGATAGATTGCAATGAGAGACACAATCACATAGATTGGGCCAACGATGATTCCTCCGCCAAGCATTGGAGTGGGAGGCAATACGAACGGGGCAATAGTAACCACGATGCCCATGATAAAATAGATCACCATTGCGATAGTTCCCAGGATGAGGAGGAACTTCGCCCACTTTGCTGAGCTCAGCAGGTCAGCCTTCATCGTCTCGTCGATAACCATTCCGTTCTTGAATTCTTCGTTCATAATGCAAAAAGTTTAGGTTAATACTGAACAAATAGTCTCATTTCTGTTGCAAAGATACGAAATTTTTCTCTTTTGCTAAGCAATTATCACTTTTTCTACTTTACATTACTATCTCTACAGGGCCTATCAGACCTGACGGACGCAAAGACTCTTTAGCTGATGGACCGTTGATGACCCAAGTCCGACGTTGTTCTTTCGGTAAAGCAGCATCGTAGACAAGACGATTGAACCAAGTGCTTGTAACCTCGATGATGATGGAGTTCTTGCCACTATGGAGGTAGCTAGCGATATCGGTTTGATAGGGTGCAGCCCAAAGGGTATCAACAACTTCGCCGTTCACCTTGATGACAGCTATCTCTTCCACTTCGCCCAATCGGAGTAGATACTGCTGGCCGCGCTGCTTATAGTCGAGCTGGAAGGAAGTCTCGTAGGTTGCTGTGCCAGAGAAAGCCCGTCCTTCGTCGCTTAGTGGAAGATCCTTCCAGGCTTTCAGTTCATTGAGCATAAGGGGTTTGTCGTTGCCCCAACCTTCCGGGAAAGTAAGCGTCCACTTATTCAAAAGCATGGTTCGTGTTTCCTCGACGTTCTTTTTGCGTTTGGGTTGAGCATCGTGCTGGAAAACGAGGAAGAGCATTTCGCCGCGCTGCAGATCCAGACGCACACGAGTATAGTTCCCTTCCTGTGTAGCATCGGCCAATTGAATGCTTCCGTTCATCGGATTCCACAGTTCGGCCCGACCTCGCTGACAAAACGACACTTCGCCACTAAAAGATTGTTCCTGCTTCGGACAAATCATATACCAGTCGGCACCTTTTGTGCGGCGATGGAGCCAGCGGAGTTCTGTGGGCTTTACGTCGGGCTGGAGGTTTAGTCTCTCGATGGATTCTCTCAACTGAGCAATGGGAACGTTTTTGATAACGCGTCCACCTTGTGCTTCCATTACCTGCAACCTGCTGACAGTTTCGGGGAGCAGACGTTTTGTATCAGGAATCCAGAGCACATCATAGCAGACGCCCTCGGGAGTTGTCCAGAGACCTTTTCTTATTTTAAGGCGATGCATGAGGGCATCGGTATTACAATAGTCATAACCGAAGCCGCTGGGAAAGGGCGCAAACTGGTCGGGTTTATGTTCTATCTCATCGCCGATGTACCAGAGAACTGAGTTTGCAGGGAATCCTCTTTCGAGCATAAAGGTACAGCGTGCGAGATAGGTATTGAAGTGACGCATAAAGGGCCACCAGGTTTGCTTCCTGAGGAACGGTGTTCCGATGCCTCCACCAAACGAAGTCCCAGGGAAGAATCTGTCTGCATCGGGGTTATGTGTGTAGGTATGGAATACTGTATGCGTGACGCCCTCCACCATATTCTGATTGGCCACTTCGCGCAAATCCCTGAGATGTTCGTCCCAAGTCAGGTCGAACGACGTGAAGGATTCAGCCGATACACGCGGTTTGCCGTACAGATGGGCTGCGGAGGCAGTTGGGCGGATGGGTTTGTAGTTGCGGTTTGCCAACCAGCTCGAGAATGGTTGCCAGTATTCGCACATCGGGACATCGGCGTATTTGTAGTACTCCATCGGGTCGGCTGGGAAGATGTCGCCTGCTGCTGTCTCGTAGCTGACGGTCATACCTTTCTCGTGTGCGAGTCGGGTCATATGACCATAGAAGTTGTCGGTAAAGAGTTCACTGATGGTTCGTCGCCAGTCGGAGAGGAATTTGCTGGTCTGCTGGCGGTCGTTTATAACCCACCCGAAGACGGCTGGCAGCCAGCGAAGCAGTTCGTAATGCCTGCGGCTTTGGAACTCTTGAGGCATGAATCGTGTCCAAGTCTGTGTGGAGCACTCCCAACTATCCATTAGCATATTGTTCACAAGCCCTTTCAGAGGTCCGTCCGTGAGTCGTCCAATGTAACTATGGAATTGGTGGGATACGTAGGCAGTGTCGAGTTTGTTGACTTCCCAGCCCGTTGCCTCGGCAGGTGCTGGTCCGTTGCGTCGACCGGTGTTTACGTGACCAATTCGGAGGACAATCCACTGACCTTCTGGCGCTGCCCAACGAAGATGTCCGTCAGGAGTCATCTTGTCAGTCAGATTGACGATATCGGCTTGATTGACGAACCCGCTGCCGTCTTCGTTCATGTCCTTCGGGAAGGGCAGCAGTTGACGCAGTGTCCAGGCAGCTTCCATTTCCCAATTGTGGCCTCGGGTAGCTGTGGAGAGGCGCAATCTCGAAAGGCGCATTGGATGCTGATTGGTGATTTCGATGATGTAGTCACCGCCCTGCTCTTTGCTGTCGGGCAGCGCGAAGGTCATCGTCTTCTCGATATCCTGCCAGTTGCCTCGTGGGAAGTCCGTATCGAGCAGAATAGTCCTGCTAGGCGTCAATACGCGCAAATGGATGTCGGGCTGCACACAGAACGAGTGATTGAAGGCATCGATGGGATTGAACTCTATAGAACGGACCTTCTGACTATCCTTCGTCTTCACGCGGACACGATAAGGTTTCTGCGGGTCGGCAGGTTGCAGCATGAAACTGGAGTTCGGCTCGCCACAGAGAAGCTTTTGCCACTCTTCTTGATACTGCTCTGCCTCGACCTTTTCCACCTGACAGAATGTTCCAGTATCGCCTTTGGGAGCGGGGAAAGCAAGCACAGCGATATCCTTCCAGTTACGCCAATCATCTTTATGAGGAACTGGCAACTCGACATCGAGTTCGCGGCCACCAGTTATGTCAGTCCGTGAGTAACTCAGATGTCGCATAGCTTGTTCGGGCGTAATCCACGGGCCGCCGCTCATAGCCCAACCCGGACAGGTCTGCAGGCTGAAGCGAAGTCCAAGGCGATGAGCCTCTTCGGCAGTATGCTTGACAAGCGATTCCCATTTCGGACTCAAGCACTCCACATGTTCTTCTGTACCTGGCCAATCGGCAGGGTCACCCACTTGTCCATGAAAGAACTGAACACCCTGAATCCCAGATGCCGCGATGGCCTCGAGGTCGCGAGTGATGCCCTCGCGACGGATGCTGCCGTTGAGGAAATGGAACCAAGTCTCGGGATAGAAAATGCGGTCAGGCTGGAGAAAAGCCTTACGGTCGCTCTTCGAGAACGGACTATGTAACTTTGCCGTATCAGGCACCGCAGGATAGTTTTCTTGCGCCACGATGATTCCAGCCCTAAAGCCTATGGCAGACAAGACGAGTATTGGGATGATGTGTATTCTCTTCATTACGCTAATAGTTTGTCCTTTTGCAAAGGTACGACTTTTAGGCGAATTATGAATCGCGAATAACAAAAAATTATAAAGAAAAAGTTTTATAGGAGCAATCGCTCTGCAGGCAAAATGTCAAGATTCTTTCCAACACTTCGTTTCTAAGGGCTTATTTTTGATGTTGTGGCACTTTTCTACCCCAAACACAAAATAATGGCTTAAATCGCGTTTCCCTTTATAGAAAGCGGTTTTAGAGGATACATTTGAGAACGAAAAGCAAAGAAAGTACAATGTTAACACTCGATAACGTCAAGAATAGCACATTAATCTAATAAAAACGATGTGTCGAGTCTGTCAACTTCGCACAGGGAAAATTCAAATTCGACGTGTCAAGTTGGTCAAGTCGACGTGTCAAGTTTAAATCTTCAACACGTCGCGTCACCAAACACCCCGTTTTTAGTTAGGTTTTTTGTAAAGAAATTTCGCACCTTATCAAACAAGTAGATGAAGAGAATGATACGAATCAGCAGTTTGATGATTTCTCAGGAAATCACTTCCTCAACTGGAATATCATGAGGTTCAGCAGGCACTTTATCGAGGAGTTGGAAAGGCCAACAGACGCCCACGAGCTTTGCCGCCTCTAGTTTAGGCAAGAGGCGGTCGTAGTAACCCTTGCCACGCCCCAAGCGGTGCCCTTCCCTATCGAACGCCATACCTGGAATGATGGCGAGTTCTATCTCGTCGTAATGCTCAGGAGCAAACAGAGGTCCCTGTGGCTCCATGATGCCGAATGTGCCCTTCCTCAATGAAGACTCTCCTTCATAAAGATGCAGCTCCAGCTCTTCGCCCTTTACAACGGGCAGAAGAACACGCTTGCCTTCCTCGAAGGCTTCACGAATCAACGGTCGCACATCGACTTCATCGCTTAATGGGTAATAAAGTAGCAGAGTGCTTGCCTCCTGCCACCAAGCAGAAGCAAACACTCTGTTCGTTATCTCTTCCGACATCGCTGCTAACTGGGCAGCGGCGTGTTCCTTTTTCTGCGCCCTGATGAAGCGACGCAGGTCTTGTTTCGTCACTTTTTAGCTTTCTTTGAAGCCGTTTCTTTTGCCTTGTCGTATTTCTCCCAAAGTTTCTCTTTGGCACAACGATCCTTCTGGGCTTGAGTGCTGGCTTCTGCTGCGGCCTGAGCAGCTGCTTCGTCCTCAGCCTTTGCCCAAGCAAACTGGAAGCCTGGCATCACGTCCCAATAGCCACGGGTAAAGTCGGGAAAAGCAACGGAGCAGCTGTTGTTGTCCATCGAAAGCGCTCCCAACTCGGCAAGGCAGCACCACTCAGCAAGGTCGTAAACATCCATGTCGAGAGGCAGGCCGTTCTGCAGGCAATAAACGAGACGTGCGTCCATGAAGAAGTCCATACCGCCGTGTCCGCCAACCTTCTGAGCCATCTCGCCATACTTCTTGATGATGGGGTGCGTGTACTTAGCCACAAGTGCCTGCTGCTCGCTTGCTGGCAAGAAGCCGTGACTGCTGAGGTCATCCACTTTAGGAGCAACGCCACTGGCAGAAAGCTGGCTCTTGTCGAGAGCATAGTGCTGCTCGGGATACTTGGTAGCATAGCCCTTCGTGCCAGTCAGTTTGTAAAGGCGGTTGTATGGCTGCGGGTTCATAACATTGTGCTGAATCTCAACAACCTTGCCATTTGCCGTACGCATCAATGTCGTGGTGTGGTCGCCATTGCGGAACTCAGCACAGGGACGGCCTGTGGTCTTCTCCACCAACTCCTTGCCATGCGAGCTCTTGGTGTCCATTGCAACCAGCGTCGTGAAACGGTCGCCGCGATGGATATTCATTGCAAGGGCAACGGGGCCAAGGCCGTGAGTGGCATAGACATCACCACGATTCTCTTTATTATACTTCAGTCGCCAATGCAGGTTCTGTATGTCGCTGCCATCAGGATTCTTCCAGTAATAGGCCCAGAAGTCGTCGAGGTTGTGGATGTAAGCACCCTCGCCACGCAGCACTTCACCGAAGACGCCGTTCTGTGCCATGTTGAGCGTATTGAGTTCATACCAGTCGTAGCAGCAGTTCTCGAGAATCATGCAGTGGAGGCGCGTCTTCTCCGAGAGGTCGATGAGTTCCCAGCATTGCTCAAGGTTCATGGCACTGGGCACCTCGATAGCTGTGTGCTTGCCATTCAAGAGAGCGCACTTGGCAACGGGGAAGTGGTGATCCCAGTCAGTAGCTACATACACGAGGTCGATATCGGGACGCTTGCAAAGCTCCTCGTAGCCTTTCTCGCCACTATAGATGTCTGCTGGCGGAAGTCCAGCCTCGCGGAGATACTTCTGACAAGCCTCAGCACGAGCCTCTTCATAATCGCAAAGGGCAACAATCTGAGTACCCGGAATGTGAGTGAAACGAGCTACAGCACCTGGTCCACGCATGCCCAGACCGACAAAGCCAACACGGACTGTTGCCATCTTGGGAGCTGTAAGTCCGAGCACATTCTGCTGTCCTGCAGGACGAGCAGGTGTATCAACAATGAGAGTTCCCTTGTCCCAATGGTATTTGGTGCTGGGGCTGAGACTCTGTGCGAAAGAAGTAACACTGAAAAGAATTGCCGCAAAAAGGACGGCAGAGAATTGTTTGATGTTCATGGTTCTTATTAGTTTTAGTGCATTAACTGCGCAAAGATAGTAAAAGTTTCCTAAACTCTCGCTCTTTTCATGCAAAAGAAGTGAAAAAAAACAACTTTTTCCCTTTCTGTGCCCACATATTACATAATATAATGTAACTTTGTGGCGTAATATGCGCCTAATGGAAAAGAAAAAGCTGCTTGGTTTGACACTCGACGAACTTAAGGCTGTCGCCACAGAGGTGGGACTGCCTGCCTTTGCAGCCAAACAAATGGCAGAGTGGATATACGGCAAGCACATCAGGAGCATCGACGAGATGACTAACCTTTCGCTCAAAGGCAGGACGGCTCTTGCAGAGCGATACGAGATAGGTTGCGTGCCGCCTTGCGATGTCCAGCAAAGCATTGACGGAACTGCGAAATACCTCTTCCCAACGGAGAACGGACAGAAGGTTGAGTGCGTCTTCATTCCCGATGGAGACAGAGCGACACTTTGCGTCAGCAGTCAAGCTGGCTGTCGTATGGGCTGCCGCTTCTGCATGACTGGCCGGCAAGGCTTCGGAGGCAACCTCACAGCCACAGACATCCTGAACCAAGTCTATTCCGTGCCAGGCAGCGAACTGTTGACAAACATCGTCTTCATGGGGCAAGGAGAACCGATGGACAACCTCGATGCTGTACTGAAAGCCACTCAGTTGCTCACAGACACGAACGGCTGGGCTTGGAGTCCGAAGCGCATCACGGTCTCTACTGTCGGCGTCAGGAAGGGCGTGGAACGCTTCTTCAAAGAGAGCGACTGCCACCTCGCAATCAGCCTTCACAATCCTTTCCCAGAAGAGAGACTCCAGATGATGCCTGCCGAGAAGGCTTACGGCTTAGCAGATCTGCTGGCTCTGCTTGGCAAGCAAGACTGGAGCCATCAGCGCAGACTCAGCTTCGAGTACATCGTCTTCGGGGGTCTCAACGATTCGGAAAGGCACGCGCGGGAACTGGTGCGCTTGCTTGCACCAATAGAATGCCGCGTAAACCTGATACGCTTCCACGAGATACCTGATACGCCATACAAGGGCGCGTCCGAGGAGAAAATGGTTTGGCTGCGAGACTACCTGACCAAGCATGGCGTTACAACCACCATTCGTGCCAGTCGCGGGCAAGACATCTATGCGGCTTGCGGCTTGTTGCACAGCAAAGTGAAGGGCGAAGCGTGATGAATTAAAATGATTAGTTACCAACATAACAACAGACATTATGAAATACAAACTTGCTTTATCATTAATATTGGGCTTGCTTCTCTTGACAAGCTGCTCGAAGGAACAATTCTTCCCGCAAGCCAGCGGTCGTCCTTACGAAGTGCTTGTCGTGCTCGACAACAAGACTTGGGAGGCGCCGGCAGGTCGTGCCTTGTTCGACATCCTTGACACCGATGTGCCCTGCTTGCCGCAAAGCGAGCGCTCGTTCCACATCACACAGATCGAGCCGAAAGACTTCAGCGCCAACTTTACCATATTCCGTAACATCATTCAGGTCAACATAGATAAGACACAATACTCGCGAACAGGCATGCGCTTCATGCGTAACAAGTTCGCAATGGACCAGATTGTGCTCACCATCAACAGCCCAAGCCTGGAGGACTTCCAGCAGTTCTGCATCGACCACAAACAGGAAGTGATCGACTTCCTGACGCGTTCTGAGATGAATCGACTCATCAAAGAACTCGAGAACAAGTACTCGAAAGTCACCTACGACCTTGCTTGGCAAATCTTCACCTGCCGCTTCCACGCTCCAAAGGAACTGACCAGTTACAAGAAAGGCGAGCAGTTCTTCTGGACGAGCAACAATACGGCAACAGGCATGGAGAACATCGTGATGTACAGCTACCCGTATGAAGGCCCCGAAACCTTCAACAAAGCGTACATGACGGCCAAGCGAGACTCCGTGATGAAAGTGAACCTCCCAGGTGAGAAGCCAGGCATGTACATGAAGACAGACTCGCTCTGCACCATCGTCAAGGCAGTCAACGTGCACAACAGCTTCGCTATGGAGATGCGCGGCCTCTGGTATATGGAGAACGACTGCATGGGAGGCCCCTTCGTGAGCCACTCTCGTGTGGACATCGAGACGAACCGCGTCGTCGTAGTCGAAGGCTTCGTTTATGCTCCGGAGAAGATGAAGCGCGGCCTCATCCGCAGGCTCGAGGGCTCGCTCTACACGCTGCAGCTCCCGCAGGAACAGTACTCGCTCATCGACACAGGACTGGAAGAAGAGAAAGCTCAAACGCCATCCGAATCAACTTCAAAGGGAGGAACAAAAAACTAAGCACGCCTAATTCGTTAAATATTCATGATGATTTAATTAAATATTCATGACCATTTAATTAAATGTTCATGACCATTTAATCAACTTAACTGCATAACCCAAGCAACAGACCTCGATAAAACAAGCAACATAAATGGAAAAACTCAAGATAGCCATCGCTCTGATTGGCGAAGAAGGCACAAACAACGACCCAATTCGCCAAGTTTGCGACGACCCCGCAATGCTCGAACTATGCTCGCCAGCCTTTTTCAATGAGGAGGCAGCCTATCGCGAACTCAATGAAGAGAATGCCGATGCCTTGGTGCTCTACGCGTCAAACGAGCCCGCGAAACGTCCTGCACAGTCCGTCGAGATTATCGTAACGGAGAAGGCCAACCTCATGCCGCTCTCGAAGGAGCCAACGGCAGAGGACATCATCAAGTTCCGCGACATCCTGGAACGCGACTTCGATCAGCAACTGCCTCGCATCGCAATCGTCCAGGAGACTGCCATGCAGAACCCAGACCTCGCTTCGCAAGTCACGACAGAGCAAGGCATCAACACCTACGGACCCTACACCTCCGAACAGATTCTCAGCGAGAACAACGCCTGCCACTTCGACGGCATCATCATTCCAGAAGGCAGTACGCTCCCGACAAGCCTGTCTGGCAATGCTCTGGCCCGCTTCTTTGCAGGCATGGAGACCGTCATAACTGCATCTTATAACACAACTCAGAAGGAAGAGACGGAGGAGGGAGTGGCTGATGTGTCTGCCCTGACAAAGCCCATCTACACAGCCATCGACATCGTCCGCAACAGAGCCTTCTACGACGAGGCTCGTCAAAACCCCTTGCCCAAGCTGTTCCGCGACAAACGCGAAGACAAGAAGAAGGACGACGCACCTCAGGCTATCAACAACGACAACACAGAAAAAGCATCATGAGCACAAGTTCAGATATGCAATCCCTGATGAACCGCTACGGCATTGTGGGACGCAACGAAGCCCTTCGCGAAGCCCTTGCCACAGCAGTTCTCGTTGCTCCCACAGACCTCTCGGTACTCATACAGGGCGAGAGCGGCGTGGGTAAGGAAGTCATTCCACGCATCATCCACGACCACAGCCAACGTCGAGGCAAGACATACATCGCAATAAACTGCGGCGCCATACCAGAAGGAACCATCGACAGCGAACTCTTCGGACACGAGAAAGGCGCGTTCACCAGCGCCATAGGCGAGCACGAAGGCTTCTTCGGAGCTGCCGACGGAGGCACGCTCTTCCTTGATGAAGTGGGCGAACTGCCTTTGAGCACACAAGCCCGACTGCTTCGAGTCCTGGAAACAGGCGAGTATCTAAGGGTCGGCAGCAGTACTCCTCGCAAGACAAATGTACGCATCGTGGCTGCCACAAACGTGGATATCCCCACAGCCATCAAGCAAGGACGGTTCCGCGAGGACCTCTATTATCGCCTCTCCACCATCAACATTCAGATTCCTCCCCTGCGCAAACGACAAGGCGACGCTGTGCTTCTCTTCAAGAAGTTCGCGCTCGATACAGCCAGCCGCTACAATATCCCTGAGCCCATACGACTCACGCCAGAGGCAGAAGCTGTGGTGAATTCCTACAAATGGCCAGGCAATATTCGTCAGCTACGCAACATAACGGAGCAACTCAGCATCCTTTCCGAGAGCAGAAGCGTAACGCCAGAGATGCTTGCAAAGCTTGGCATCACGCCAAACTCCGATGATGATACAGGCATCGCCACTATCGGAGGAAACACTTCAGGCGGCCAACACGACTACGAACAAGAGATAAAGATACTGGCTCATGCTGTCTTCGAGCTTCGTTCGGAAGTGCAAGAGCTCAAAGAGAAACTACAAGGACACAATTGGCACGAGGCTCCGGCCAGCACCACATTGCCCGTTCCAGTCTCCCAACAAAAGAAGGTTCAACACACGCAACCGGAAGATTTGGACATTTCAACTGCCGAAGAGATTGTCGATGACGACACTCTCAACATCGGAGACATGGAGAAGCGCAACATCTTGCTTGCCCTCCAACGCAATCACTACAAGCGCAAACTCGCTGCAGAAGAGCTTGGCATCAGCGAGAGAACACTTTACAGAAAGATTAAAGCCTATGGAATCGATGAATAGAAGGCGTCCTCTCCTGTTGCTTCTGCTCGCTCTGCTCGTCTCGGCCTGCACCGTCAGCTACCGCTTCAACGGGGCAAGCATCGACTATGCCACAACCAAAACCATTCAGATAGACAACTTCCCCATCCGAAGCGCCTATGTTTGGGCACCGATGCAAAGCATCTTCCAGAACAGGATAACAGAAGTTTATCTGAATCAGACAAAGCTGAGGCAGGTCAAGAAGAACGGCGACCTCCAACTCGCAGGCGAGATTGTTGCCTTCGACCAATTTAATAAAGGCATCTCGAGCAGCGGTTACAGCAGTCAGGTACAACTCAAAATGACCGTAAACGTCCGCTTTATCAACAACAAGAAACACTCCGACGACTTCGAAAGACAGTTCACTGCGAGCACTGAATACGATGCTTCTCAGCAACTTAATGCAGTTCAAGAAGACCTCGTCACACAGATGACGAAGGACATCGTCGACCAGATCTTCAACGCCACAGTAGCCAACTGGTAAACATCAACACACGACATGCAACGACACATCATAGATTATATCCGACGACCCGACACCATCGACGACGACGCAATAGCGCAGTTGCAAGCGCTTACACAGGAGCATCCCTACTTCCACATCGCCCGAATCCTGCTCCTGCAAGCGCTCTACAAGAAGCACGACCCTGCTTACGATGAGACTTTGCGTCGCACAGCAGTCCTTGTGCCAAGCCGAGAAGCCATCTTTCGCTTGACGGAAGAGCCTCATTACACGCAAGCAGAGGAACGCAAACGCTATGAAGAGACAACGGACGACTCTGAGTCTCGTACCGTTAGCCTCATCGACAACTTCCTCGAGGCACAGACTCCCGTCTCGCCCGTCAGCCATCCAATCGATGCGGCACAGGATTATATTGGCTATCTCCTACAGCAAGAAAGCAGGCAAGGCACTCAAAGGCAGGAAGCTTTGCCAATGAATGGTGGTGGAGTTGTCGAGGATTTCCTGGAGAATGAACACGGAAGGATTGTGCTTGACGACAACCTCGAAGATGAACAAAACGAGAGTCAAAGCGACAACAGCAATGTTTACGAAAATGACGAAAATAATGAAATTCTGACTGAAATAATGGCCGGAATTTACATTAAACAAGGCAAATATGAGAACGCAGTGAAAATTATCAGGCAACTTTCCTTGAAATATCCAAAAAAAAATCGTTACTTTGCAGACCAAATTCGGTTCCTTGAGAAACTGATCATCAATAATAAACACAAATAACAACATAACAAACACACAAAACATGTACACATCTATCGTAATCCTGATTGTGCTGGCATCCATTCTTATGTGCCTTATCGTACTGATTCAGGAATCCAAAGGCGGCGGTTTGGCTGCTGACTACTCCAACAACAACCAGATTCTTGGTGCTCCCAAGACAACAAACTTTATCGAGAAGGCAACCTGGTTCCTCGCTGGTGCAATGATTTTCCTCAGCGTCATCAGTGTAGCTTTCCTGCCTGGTGCTGGTCACAACGAGTCTGTTATGCAGCAGCAAGCCATCGAGCAGGCAGCCACCAATCCTGGCAACGTGCCCGCTATGGAGCAGCCCGCAGCAACAGAAGCTCCTGCTGAAACTCCCGCAGAGGCTCCCGCTCAGTAATTGACGCCTTTTAGCAACACAACAAAAGCCCCCGCTTTCCCTGAAAGGGAGGCGGGGGTTATCTTTAGCATGAACAAAGTTCTCCTTATAGCCGACAGCGGTTCCACTAAGACGGACTGGCTCTACGTCAGTTCCGACGGCTCACAAACCGAGTTGCATACCGATGGTATTAATCCCGCGCGCGACGCGCGCGATAATATATATAATGTATTATACCATGATTTGTTGACTCAGCTGCCGCAATCTGAGGGTCTGCAGGCTGTTTATTTCTATGGTGCCGGCTGCATAGAACCGTTCAGCCAGAGTGTTAAGAGTGCCCTCGAGGAACTTTTCCCCGATTGCCACATCGAGGTGGAGAGCGACTTGCTGGGTGCCGCCAGAGCCGTTTGTGGGCACGAACCTGGCATAGCCTGCATTCTTGGAACGGGCTCCAACAGCTGTCTCTACGATGGGAAAGACATTGTGAAGCATACGTCGCCACTCGGTTACATTCTTGGCGACGAAGGCAGCGGCTCCTATCTTGGCAAGATGTTGCTGAACGGACTCTTCAAAGGAAAACTTCCCGAAACACTCAAGGAGAAGTTTTGCAAAAAGTTCAATCTGTCGCTTTCGGACATCATCGAGCGCGTTTACCGCAAGCCTGCCGCCAATGCCTTCCTTGCTTCGCTGGTTCCTTTCATCGTCGAGAACCGCACCAATCCTGCCATTCACGACATGCTCGTCGAGGCTTTCCGCCTGTTCATCAACAGGAACATCGCTGTCTATGGGCACAAAGAGATGCCGATAAACTGTGTGGGAGGCATCGCTTATCAGTTCGAAGCAGAGCTGACAGAAGCCATTGTTGAAGAAGGCAGGCAAATGGGTCGAATCATGCGACGTCCCATCGAAACAATCGCCCAATACCATATCAAAATGTTATGAGTGTTGTACAAAAGTTCCTATTTACGTCGAAACATGTTAAAGAACATAACAAAAACAGTTGCAAGATGCATAAAAATGCTTTACCTTTGCAACTGTTATCCTGAAAACAATCTTTTTACCTTAAACAAAGCTAATACCAATTGGAAGAGAGTAGCTGTGAAGCCACTCTCTTTCTTTTATTTTATTTGGTAACTTTGAAACGCTAAACAGAACCAGACGAAACGCCATTATGGAACAGATAAAGTTGGAAGTTTGCTGCGGCGACATGCAGAGTGTCCTTGCGGCTAAGGAAGGAGGAGCAGATCGCATTGAGCTTTGCCGGGCTCTCGAAGTGGATGGTCTGACGCCATCGGCTGAGATGATGGCTGAGGCAATAGGTCTGGGCATCCCAGTTCAAGTGCTGATTCGCCCCAGGGAGGGTGACTTCGTGTACGACGAGGCTGAGATCGAGACCATGCTGAAGGAGATTCGTCTGGCCAAACGACTTGGCGCGAATGGTGTTGTGATTGGAGCTTTGAAGTCCGATGGCAGCATAGACGAGGAGACCATCCGTCGTCTTGTGAGCGAAGCGACAGGCCTGAGCATCACTTTTCACCGTGCTTTCGATGTCTGTTCGCAGCCCACAGAGGCTCTAGAGCAGATCGTTTCATTGGGTTGTCACCGCTTGCTCACATCTGGTCAGGCTCCTTCGGCAGAGCAAGGCATTCCCCTAATTAAGAAACTTGTCGAGCAATCTGGCGGCAGACTCATCATCATGCCTGGTGCTGGAGTCAACCAAGAGAATGCCCGTCGCATTCTTTCTGAGACGGGAGCCCACGAGATTCATGGCTCGCTTCGCATGAACGGCAGTACGGATTCCAAGTTGGTTCGAGCCGTCAAAAACAGCTTGTAGGCTCACTCGAACTGCCGCATCGCCCAACACGAAAAGGGCCGTCGGCAAAGTTAACGTGTCGAGTTCATTAAATATTCATGAATATTTAATTAAATGGTCATGAATATTTAATTAAATGTTCATGACCATTTAATCAACTTAACGTGGGATGTTGGATGAAGAGACGTGGAGAATGGGGCGATGAGATGTAATGAATGGGGTAATAAAACGTGTAAGGGGCGCTCTTTCGAGTGCCCCTTACGTGTCTTTATGCTTCGAGGAAGAGTTCCTCTGGCGTTTTGCGTGTCTTGGGAGGAGTGCCTACGGAGGCTGGATACCCAAGGGGAATGATGACGACAGGCTCTTCGTTTTCAGGCAGTTCAAACAGTTCGTGGCACAATTTGGCATCGAAATTACATACCCAACACGAGCCAAGTCCCTGCTCTGTGGCTGCCAGACAAAGATGCTCGACTGCAATGGCGACATCAATATTGCCGTGAGATTTGCCATCTGCCCTAACCCATTCCTCGTCATGAAGCAGGGTCGCGAGCACATACAACGGCGCTTCGTTGAACCAGGGACGCGAGTAGCAGGACTGAAGCTTTGCCCTACCCTGCTGACTTCGCACGATTCGGAATCGCCAAGGCTGCTTGTTCACGGCAGAAGGAGCGAGCCGCATACACTCCTTGAGGTACGCAACTTTCTCTTCCTCTACTGCTTTGTCGAGATAACTGCGACAGCTGTAGCGGCTGTTTATTATTTCGAGAAGGCGCTCCAACTTATTTCTTCTGGACTTTGTAGGACGTCTTACCGTTCTTTATGACATAGGTTCCGGCAGGAAGACCCTCGACAGAAGCAGAGGTTGCACGGTTCTCACCAGGCTGGTAAGTACGCATGAGCTTGCCGTCGATGCTATAAATGAAGGTGGGCTGGGGCGCTGCGCTCTCAGGAGCAACAATGCGAGTCACATTCTCATCCACGTCGCCAAAGGTGAACTTCTGCATGTCGGAAAGAGGATAGGACACCGAACCATTCGATCCAGTAATGACAAGATAGCCTTCGCTATAGGTTACGACGGGCTTCTCGCTGAAGGAAACCTCAAGTACACCACCAGACTTCTGGTGAACGAAAAGTGCTGTTTCAGCCCATGAAGCGTTTGCTGCAAGAAGGAGCAACATTGTAAGGAAAAGATTCTTCATAATCGTCATTATTAAGTAACTCTGTCGCAAAGATACGATTTTTATCTTTACATGCAAAAGGTTTGCCAGTTTTTTTTTTGAATTATTTGCTTTGCAAGATGCGTTTCAAAACGACAGTCGCAGAGATTTCCCTGTTGGCAGCCTCTGGAATGACCAGCGAAGTGGGGGCCTCGATAACGTCGTCTGTGACAATCATACCACGTCGAACAGGCAGGCAATGCATGAAGTGAGCATCGTTCGTCCAGCTCATGTGCTCCGCATCAACTGTCCAACTCATGTCCTTCGACAGCACCTTTCCGTAATCTTCCCTGTTCGTCACGCCTGGGCAGCTCCAGTTCTTGGCATAGATAAAGTCGGCTCCTTCGAAAGCTTTGCGTTGGTCGTACTCGATGGTGGCACCTTTGGTGAAGGCAGGATCAAGTTCATAACCCTCAGGATGGGTAATGACAAAATCGACATCGGCTGCCAACATCCACTGAGCAAAACTGTTGGGAACGGCCTGGGGCAACGCCTTGGGATGAGGAGCCCAAGTGAGCACGACCTTCGGACGCTTGCCACGCTTCGCAGCATACTCGTTGATGGTAATCAGGTCGGCAAAGGCTTGCAGGGGATGCACCGTTGCTGTCTCCATCGCAAACACAGGCTTGCCGCTGTACTTCTCGAACTGATGATAGACGGTCTCTGCGTAATCATAGTCTCTGTCCGTCAGCCCAGCAAAGGATCTGATGCCTATAACGTCGCAATAACACCCCATAACCGGAATGGCTTCCAACAGGTGCTCGCTCTTGTCGCCGTCCATGATGACGCCTCGCTCCGTTTCGAGTTTCCACGCACCGGCATTCACATCGAGCACGATAACATTCATGCCGAGGTTCATAGCTGCTTTTTGCGTGCTGAGACGGGTGCGAAGGCTGTTGTTGAAGAACACCATGAGCAAGGTCTTATTCTTGCCAAGTGTATCGTACTTATAGCGGTCGGCTTTTATTTCAGCTGCTTCCCTGAGTGCCTCCTTGAGGTCACCAAGGTCTTCTACATTAAGGAAACTTCTCATCTTTTATCTTTTTCTCTTATTTCTACACGGCGAATCTTGCCGCTGATGGTCTTGGGTAATTCGTCAACAAACTCGATGATACGAGGATATTTATAGGGAGCAGTCACATGTTTGACGTGTGCCTGCAACTCTTCTATCAGGGCTTTGCCTGCTTTATCCTTCCATTCCTTGCCAAGCACGACAGTAGCCTTCACCACCATACCTCTGGTATCATCGGGCACACCGGTAATGGCACACTCCACGACGGCAGGATGTGTCATCAAAGCACTCTCGACTTCAAAGGGCCCGATGCGGTAGCCGCTGCTCTTGATGACGTCGTCTGCGCGGCCTTCAAACCAGTAGTAGCCGTCCTTGTCGCGCCAAGCCATGTCGCCTGTAAAGTAATATCCGTCGTGACAAGCCTCGTAGGTGATGTTGCTGTCGCGATAGTATTCCTTGAAGAGGCCGATAGCCTTGTGGCCTTCATTCAGGCGAACCGCTATCTCTCCTTTCTCTCCATCCTCGCAAGGGGTAAGGTCAGGACGCAGCAAAGCAATCTCATATTGTGCGTTGGGCTTGCCCATGCTGCCCGGTTTAGGCTGCATCCAGGGGAAGGTTCCCAAGGTCAGAGTCGTCTCGGTCTGGCCGAAGCCTTCCATCAGACGTATGCCCGTCAGTTCGAAGAACTTGTTATAGACGGCAGCATTCAATGCCTCGCCAGCCGTCGTACAATAGCGAAGAGCAGAAAGATCATAGTGGCTGAAGTCCTCTCGAACAAGGAAACGATAGACCGTAGGCGGTGCACAGAAGCTTGTTATATGGTACTTCTCCATCTGACGAAGTATCTTCTCTGCCGTGAACTTCTCGTGGTCGAAGACAAAGACGCAAGCCCCAGCGAACCATTGTCCGTAGAACTTTCCCCAGACAGCCTTGCCCCAACCGGTATCAGCAACAGTAAGATGAATGCTGTCGGGCGTGAGGTTATGCCAGAAGACACCAGTCGTGAGGTGACCAAGAGCGTAGAGGAAGTCGTGTGCCACCATTTTGGGCTCGCCCGAAGTGCCTGAGGTGAAGTACAATATCATTGTGTCACCATTGGTATTAACGAAGCGAGGACGACGGAAAGGCGCAGCTTTGTCTATCTCTTTATGCCAGTCATGGAAGCCTTCAGGCACGTCAGGACCGATGGAGACAAGTATCTCAACCGTCGGACTCTCAGGCATCGCCTTCTGTACCTCCCCGAGAACATAAGGCTCGCCCACGCAAATGATGGCCTTCACAGAAGCCGCATTGTTGCGATAAACAATGTCGTGGCTGGTGAGCATGTGTGTTGCGGGAATAGGAACTGCTCCCAGCTTGTGCAGGGCAAGCATCGTAATCCACCACTCGAGGCGACGCTTCTCGATGAGCATCACCATGTCGCCACGCTCGATACCCAGGCTTCCCAGGTAGGAAGCGGCTTGGTCGCTCATCCGCTTCAGGTCGTCAAAGGACAGCTTTCGCTCTGCCCCTTCATCGTTTGTCCACAGAAGGGCAATCTTATCTGGTGCCACCTCTGCCCAAGCATCCACAACATCATAGGCGAAGTTGAAGTTCTTGGGGACAATGAACTCAAGGTTCTTCGCATAATCTTCCTCGGAAACAAAGGTCGTTTGCTTCAGGAAGCGACTTAGTATAGGATTGTTAGTCATTAGTTTTGACATTAACTTAGATGATTACTGTCAGGAACTTCACAGTCTTATTCTCAAGGGCACGCATGCAATGGGGACGTGTCGTGTCGAAGTATATGCTGTCGCCCCTCTGCAATACAATAACCTTATCTTCAATCGTTATCTCAAGAACGCCTTCAAAGACGATGATGAACTCCTGTCCGTCATGAACATTCTTTGCATGGTTCTTACCTTCCGGCAGAGGTTCTATCTCGGTAAAGAAGGGCTCCATCACTCTTCCCTTAAAGCCGCTGGCAAGGGATTTGTACTTGTAATCGTTGTGGCGATCCACTTCAAGGCCTTTGCCTCGACGCGTCACGAAGTATCCATTCATGCGTGGTTCCTCGCCATAAAGCAGGACATCAAGGGCGATGCCATACTGCTTGGAGATGCGCGAGAGGAGATAAACACCAGGATCAGCCTCACCATTCTCAATGCGGCGATAGTGTTCGACTGTCGTCTCGCACACCTCTGCCATCTTCTCCACAGGGATATCGAATATCTCGCGCAAGCCTTTCAAGCGTTGCGATATTTGTTTAATGTCGTTCATATACTTAACTTCTTATTTGTCCATTTCCATTTATAAGCCATTTGTAAGTCGTCATCTCTTCCAAAGCCATCGGTCCACGCGGACCAAGCTTCTGGGTTGAAATGCCTATCTCAGCGCCCAAGCCAAACTGCGCGCCGTCGGTAAAGCTGGTGGGGGCATTGACATACACGCAAGCTGCATCAACCATCTGTTGGAAGCGAGCCGCCGTCGCCTTGTTCTCCGTAATGATACACTCGCTGTGGCCTGAGCCATAACGAGCGATGTGAGCCAATGCTTCGTCGAGGCCATCGACGATTTTAAGGGAGAGCTTGTAGTCCATCCACTCCGTGCCCATCGTTGCCTCGTCGGTAACAATCTCAACACGCCCTTCCATCGGGGCAAGCAAAGCAGGAATGTCGCCAGCTCTGTCACGGTGAACGAGCAGACAATCGAGGGCGTTGCAGACGCTGACACGTCGCATCTTGGCATTCGCGATGATGCGTTTTCCTTTCTCCAAGTCGCCGTCTTTATCGAAATAAACATGCACGACGCCTGCCCCTGTCTCGATAACCGGCACACGAGCATTGTCGCGTACGAAGTCAATGAGTTTCCTTCCGCCTCGAGGGATACAGAGATCCACATAACCAACCGCGCCAAGCAGTTCGGCGGTGGCTTCGTGAGTGGGTGGCAACAAAGTCAGCGCATCCACACAAATGCCAGTATCTTGCAGCACTTCGTGTATGAGAGCGACTATCGCGTGATTGCTTTCCTCTGCACTATGGCTGCCTTTCAGCAGACAGACATTGCCACTCTTGAAGCACAGAGAGAAGACATCGAAGCAAACATTCGGCCTTGCTTCGAATATGACGCCTATCACACCGAACGGAACGCTGATGCGACGCAGGTAAAGACCGTTGGCAAGAGTCCTTTCCTTACTTATTATACCAAGGGGCGAAGGCAGTTTGGCCACATTACGAAGGTCGGCTGCAATGCCCTGGATACGTTCCTTTGTGAGCAACAAGCGGTCGTAAAGAGGGTCGCTTGGCTCAAGTTTTTGCAAGTCGAGCGCATTTGCCGCGAGCAACTTATCCGCCTCAGCCTCAGCACGATCTGCAATCTTTCGGAGCACATCATTGCGTTGCTCGTCCGTCAGAAGCATGAGCGTCCGGCTTGCTTCCTTTGCCTTATGGAACAGTTGCTTCATGATGGCAGGAATTCTGTATGGATTGTTTGAGTCGATTCATTAATGAGGGCTGGCAAGATGCCTTCCCTGTTTCCGTTGGCAATAATGACGCGGATGCCTGCTTGGGCTACCAAAAGGGCTGTGTTGAACTTCGATGTCATGCCACCTCTGCCGGCTTTGCTCTTAGCGGGAAGAATGTAGCGACTCACATCATCACCCAGCCTTACCTGACGAATCACTTCGCTTCCAGACTCTTGGGGATTGCCGTTGTACAGACCATCCACTCCTGTGAGCAGGATAAGCATTTCGGCTTCAACCATCTTGGCAATGAGGCCAGACAGCTCGTCGTTGTCCGTGAACATCAGTTCCTCGATGCTGACGGTATCATTCTCGTTGACGATAGGCAGGACGCCATTCTCGAGCATCACTTCCATGCAGGCACGTTGGTTCTGATAACTGCGTTCGCTTTGGAAGTTCTCTTTTGTCGTGAGCACTTGTCCCACGTGTATGTTGTATTCGCGAAACAGGTCGTAGTAGAGGTTGATGAGCTTCACCTGTCCCATAGCCGAGAAGAGTTGACGTTGTTCGACTGAGTCGAGCGAATGGTCAACCTGCAGTTCTCCCCTTCCACACGCAACTGCACCACTTGTGACGAGCACCACATCATAGTTCTGCTCCCGCAACCAAGCAATCTGATCGACAAGCGCAGAGACTCGCGTGACGTCGAGCTTGCCCCTGTCTGTCGTGAGGACATTGCTGCCCACCTTCACTACGATTCTTTTCTTCATTGCAGTCCCACTTTGAGACAACGTATTACTGCCGAGTTGAAAGCAGCATGATCCAGTTCGTTTAACCCTTTTATTGTGATGCCGCCAGGTGTCGTCACCCTGTCGATGGCTGCTTCCGGATGCAGACCTGTCTCGCGAAGGAGGGTGACTGCGCCTTGCATCGTCTGCATGGCAATCTGCTTTGCCTCATCGGGATAGAAGCCCATCTCGACGCCTCCTTCTGTCATGGCACGGAGGAAACGCATGACGTAGGCGATGCCACAGCCAGCCATCATCATGCCGGCACCCATCAGTCGTTGGGGAACGACCTTGCATTGCCCTACCCTTTCGAAGAGTTTGGCGGCCTTTTCTGCCTGCTCAGCCTCCTCGACGAAGGTCATGCTTTCGCCAAACTCGGCAGCAATGTTGGGCATGACATACACATCGATGCGTTCATCGCGAATGCCTGCTGCGACTGAGATGACGAGTTTGTCCTTCAGTTCCGGCGTTATTTCAGAGATGACTTGCTGCACGAGCCAAGGCTTTACAGCAAGCACAACGACATCAGCACCCTCGACTGCTTTCCTGTTATCGAGTGTTACGTTGATGCCAGGGCAAGCCTCAACAAGACGATCAAGCGTCTGTTGTGTATGAGCAGAGGCAGTTATGTCGGCTGCCATGCCTGCCTTCGTAAACCCTTTCACCAGGGCTCCACCCATATTTCCGGCACCTATGATTGCTATCTTCATAATAATGTAAGTACGATTTTAAGTCGTTCAACGAAACTGTCTGCCTCGGCTTTTGTGAGGCAAAGAGGTGGCAGGAGACGAAGCACGTTAGTGCCTGAGCAACCCGTAAAGCAATGTTGTTCGCTGACGAGACGTTGCCTGGGCTCTTTGTAAGGAATGTCCAATTCGATTCCTATCATGAGACCTCGACCGCGAACCTCATCGACATGAGGCAAATTGGCGTTTCGAATGGCCTGCATCAGGTAGTCTCCCACCTCGGCGGCATTCTCCACAAGTCGTTCCTTCTCTATGATATCGAGGACTGCAAGCGCGCCAGCACAAGCGAGATGGTTACCTCCGAAGGTCGTCCCAAGCTGTCCATAAACAGGTTTAAACTTGGGGCTGATGAGAACAGCACTCATCGGGAAGCCGTTGCAAATGCCTTTTGCCACCGTGATAATATCGGGACGGACGCCAAGATGCTGATGCGCGAAGAACTTTCCGCTACGCCCATAGCCGCATTGTATCTCGTCACAGATGAGGACAGTGCCTGTCTCTTCACAAAGTTTCTGCAGTTCCTGAAGGAAACTTGCCTCGACCATTCGTATGCCTCCAACGCCCTGAATGCACTCCAAGATGCAGGCACAAACGTCGCCTTTCTGCAGTTCGGTTTTCCATGCAGCGAGGTCATTCAGAGGAAGATACGTGACGTGTCCGTTCGCATTGATAGGTGCGATAATCTTCGGATTAGCGGTTGCTTCGACGGCAAGCGAGGTGCGTCCGTGGAAAGCCTTCTCCAAAGAGAGAATTCGCGTACGTCCATTATAGAAAGATGACAATTTGAGGGCATTCTCGTTGGCTTCCGCGCCACTATTGACGAGGAAGAGACTATAGTCTTCATAACCGCTGACTTTTCCCAGACGATGCGCCAACTCCTTTTGCAAAGGGTTTTGCACAGAATTACTGTAAAAGCCGAGTTTGCCAAGTTGATTGGTCAAAGCCTCTACATAATGCGGGTGACTATGCCCAACACTAATGACAGCATGGCCGCCATAAAGGTCCAAATATTCCTGTCCTTCTGTGTCCCAAACCTTGCAACCCTTGCCTCGAGCAATGGTTACATTCATGAGAGGATATACATCAAAAAGTTCCATTTAGAATGCACTTGCTTTAAGGTTCAGTCCCATCCGTTCGTCGAGACCAAACATAAGGTTCATATTCTGTACGGCCTGCCCGACTGCTCCCTTCAGGAGGTTGTCTATGCAGGAAATCATGAGCAGCTGGTCCTGGTATTTCTCCACGTAAACCACTGCTTTATTGGTGTTTACGACTTGCTTCATATCAGGGCTCTTCCTGACGAAATGCGTGAAGGCAGCATCCTTGTAATAGTCCTCATAGACCTGTTGAACCGCTTCGAGAGGGAGGTCACACTTGGCATAAGCGGTCACGAAGATGCCTCTTGTGAAGCATCCTCGCTGAGGAATGAAGAGGACACGACCTTCGTAGCCAGGACAAAGTTCCTGCACCGTCTGGTTGATTTCCAGCAGATGTTGGTGCGTGAAGGTCTTATAGACGGAAATATTGTCGTTTCGCCATGAGAAATGAGTCGTTGCTCCAGGCTTCTGACCTGCGCCCGTACTGCCTGTAATGCCGTTCACATGGATGTCACCACTAATGATGCCAGCCTTCAAAGCGGGCAGCATAGCGAGTTGGATGCAAGTGGCAAAGCAGCCAGGATTCGCGAGATGTTGGCAGCCTTTTATCGTCGAGCGATGCGTTTCGGGCAATCCATAGACGAAATCATGCTCGCCTGCGATACGGAAATCCTGCGCCAAGTCGATAATCCTGACGTTCGAAGGAATCTCGTGCTCCTTAAGGAACTGCTCGCTCTTGCCGTGTCCGAAGCAGAAGAAGACGACGTCCACCTCGTCGAAAGGCATTTCGCTGGTGAAGCAGAGGTCAGTCTCGCCAATCAATCCTTCGTGGACTTCGCTGACGGGATTGCCAGCGTTCGACTCGCTATTGGCAAAGACTATCTTCGCTTCAGGGTGCCCCAATAGCACTCTTATCAGTTCGCCGCCAGTATAGCCTGCAGCTCCTAAAATCCCTATTCTAACCATATTTTTATCTTTTCTTTAGGTGCGTCTGAAAACTTAACACGTGAAGTTGCCCAACTTAACACGTTAACTTTGCAAACTTAACACGTTAAAATTGCGATTTAACCACGCCATGTTTTTCGACTTAACCTTTCGAGGAACGAATCCTCTTATTTCCTTTCGTCTGGATGAGCCAGATAATACGCACGAAGCGCAGTGGAAGTCACCTTGATGAAGCCCTTTGCATCCTCGCTCGTCCAAGCCTTTGCCGTCTCGCCATACTCGCCAAGTTTGTTCTTGACCAAGTCGTTGGGACTGTCCACACCAACCGTCTGGAAGCAGAGCGGACGGAGTTCGAGGGTCACTTCGCCAGTCACATTTCTCTGACTGCTCAGAAGCATGGCCTCGATATCCGGCATAACCGGCTCCAGATACTGGCTCTCGTGCAGGAACATACCGTACCAGTTCGCCACTTGTTCCTTCCAATATTGCTGCCACTTCGACAGCGTGAACTTCTCCAAATAACGATGAGCACCAATGATGAGCATGGGAGCAGCAGCCTCGAAGCCAACCCTTCCCTTAATGCCGATGATGGTATCGCCCACATGACAATCGCGACCGATGCCGTAACGGGCACCTATCTTCTCGACTTTCTGAATGGCCTTGATCTTATCCGAAAAGTGTTCTCCGTTCACGGAACATATCTCACCCTTCTCGAAGCCAATCTTAAGCAGTTCAGGACCCTCTTCTGTAGGATGCTTCAGGTAGGCACTTTCTGGCAATCCCTGCTTTGAATCTAGGATTTCACCCCCGCAAATGCTGGTTCCCCAAAGGCCTACGTTGTAGCTGTACTTCAGCTTCGTGAAGTCGGCAAAGTAGCCGTTTTTGTTGAGATAGTCAACCTCTTCCTGTCGCGAAAGGTTCCCATCGCGTGTCAGAGTAATGATTTCCACGCCAGGACACATCACCAGGAAAGTCATATCGAAGCGGATCTGGTCGTTTCCAGCCCCAGTTGAACCGTGAGCAATCGCAGTCGCGCCAATCTCCTTAGCATATCTCGCAATTGCCAAAGCCTGGAAGATACGCTCGCTACTTACTGATATGGGATAGCAGTTATTACGCAAAACGTTGCCAAACACCATGTACTTCAAGGACTTCTCATAGTACTCCTGAGTCACATCGAGCGTGACATATTCCTTTGCACCCAGCTTGTAGGCGTTCTCTTCGTTAGCCTTGAGTTGCTCAGGGCTGAAGCCTCCCGTATTGGCACAAGCGGCATAGACCTCGTAACCCTTTTCCTTAGCCAGATACATCACTGTGTAACTGGTATCCAAACCGCCACTAAAGGCGACAACTACTTTCTTCTTTTCCATATATTTATTGTGTCGTTTCTTATTCTATTCCACGTAAAACCAGCGTCCTCATCACGTCTTTAATGACCTCGAGGGAAGTCGGTTCGCCTTTATGTTTATCGGGATCCCAAAGCATACCCGTGCAAACACAGAACTTGCGGTTCTTTGCTTCGAGGATATCATGATTGATGCAGCCCTGACATCCGTGCCAGAAAGCATCATCATCCGTAAGTTGGTTGAAGCTGACGGGCACATAACCAAGCGCAGTATTCATCTTCATCACAGCATCGCCACTCGTCAAGCTGAATATCTTGGCATTAGGCCAACGCAGACGAGCCAGCGTAAACGTGTAATCCTTAATGCGCTTTGCAACACCCAAGCCCTGATAATCGGGATGAACAATCAAGCCTGAAGTGGTGACATAATGCTTGTTGCCCCACGTTTCGATGTAGCTGAAGCCCACGAACCTATCGCCATCCAAAGCCAGAACGGCTTTGCCTTCCTTCATCTTCGTAGCCACATAGTCGTGAGTTCGCTCGGCAATACCAGTTCCACGCTTGCGCGCAGCCTCACGAATGGTTTCTATAATTGTATCGACATACTTTTCGTGTTCGGCATCGGCCACCAATACTTTTATATTTTCGCTCTTAATATCTTTCATGTTATGAATGGTTCACAAACCTCTAACCCCTAATATCAACTTAGTTTCGGGAACATATCACAAATGAGATTCCCTGCTACCTCTCTGTCTGCATCTTCCGAAAGCACCACGATAACAGTATCATCTCCTGCTACGGTACCAAGGAAGAATGGACTCTTGATGTTATCCACATCGTAAGCAACCATGCTGGCATGACCAGGTGGGGTATGTACAACCATCAAATTGCCAGAG
>CACXUA010000006.1 GCA_902770725.1 uncultured Bacteroidales bacterium
GGAAAGTTTTGTTGCTCCTTCATGTAGGAGCAACAAATTCCCTTTGCCGTGATTGGCATTGCGATGTGTGGGAGAGGTTTGTTCCGCCTGTTCCGCTCTGGGGAGGATATATGAAAAAGGACCGGTCCCTTGTTAGAACCGGCCCTTTTTGCCAGAGTATTTCTTTTCGGTAAGTTACTTGATGACTACCTTCTTGCCGTCATGCACATATACGCCCTTCATCGAAGGCTCGGTGCTGAAACGGCGACCATTAAGGTCGTACCACTGCTTTACTTCCATTTTCGATTGTCCATTTTCGATTGTCTCGATGCCAGTAGCAGCATCGACAATGTCCAAGTCGAATCGGATGAGGTCGCCTTCTATTGTCATCAAAGACTTGGTACCTTCATAGAAACCAATTTTGTCCTCATCTGTCTTGAGGTATATGCTGCAGGCATCAAGCTTGACGTTCGTTTCGGGATTGCAGAAGGTACTCTTGTTATCGAGGTAGAGCGCGAAACGGTCGCTGGCGTTGATGGTTACGGCGTCGTAGGAGCCATAAATGCTGACATCGCCAAAGCTTCTGGGATAATACCAATCTGCCGGTACGTACAGATGTACGCGCTCGAAGCATGGATTGTCAATATCTTCTCCCTCTTCGTCGAAGCGGTAGATGTAGGGGTAGGCATAATAGACTACTCCTTCGTGCTTACTGAAATAGAGGCTCAGCACGTTTTCCTTGCAGTCGGAATTGGTCAACTTGCGTAATTCAGCACCTTCGAGAGGTGTTCCTTCGAGGGTCTCGAGGCTGAAGGGCAGGAAAATTGGGTGCCAGTTTCCGTCTTTGTGGAATGTGATGCCCTTGAATGTGATGTTGCCCACCTTGTCATGAACTCCCTTCAGTTTTGCGAGGTTGTCGGTTGCATCGCTCTGGATTTCGACATCCACAAACAGTACAGCTTCGAAATCTGTGTAGCTTCTGTCGGTTTGCAGCATAGCGCGATAGGGATGCAGAGGCTCTTCTACAGTCGTGAACTTCATGCTTTCGCCAGTGGGAACGAGTTGTTTCTGGTTCGTGCCCTTACCGTCGATGGTGCCTGTGAAGGTGAAGTAGTTGTCGGCTTTGAAGACAACGTCGTCGTGTCCACCCTTGATGATGCGCTTGGCTACTGGGAAGTTGTATGTTCCCTCCTCTTCCAACTCGAAGATGTAGGACTTGAATGCTTCGATGGAGTCAGCCTCTTCGAGTGTAACTTTGTAGCCTTCCGATGACCTTACCTGAACGGGACAGAGCGTGTAGAGCTTCACGCCGGCAGGCTTCTCCATGCCGAAGGGCAGGAAGATGGTCTCGGCCCACTTTTCGCTGCTTCTGGTGATGGTGCGGTCGTAGCTGACAATGGCCTCGAAGTCAACAGGAGCGTTGATGGCAACATTATCCTTCAAGATGAATGTTTGCAGCTCGCCCAAGCTGTTCTGGAAGCGGAAGACGCCATCATCGCCTTGTGTCAGGTTGTAAGTCAGGCCGTTGTAGTCGAACGATATTTGATTCTGGTAGCTGGCGTCTCTTCTCGTGAAGTTCTTCCAGAGCTCTTGTGATGCAGCAGCAGCTGCGTCGCCAGCGTTCACCCTCAATATAGCCCTTCCGTAGATGTCGGGCTCGAAGCAGTCGGAGCCTTGACTGCTGCTCATTGTTTCGTCGAGGTCAACGATGACGGTCGAGATGAGTTCGCAGTTCTCGAAGGCATTCTTCTCAATCAGCGCGTCCTTAGCCATGTTGAGGCTTACGGTTACGAGGCTGGTGTTGTCGTAGAAGGCATCTTCGCCGATATAGGAAACGGGTGTTGGAATGATGATGGAAGAGACGGTTGTGTTGCCGTCGCCTACGAGTGCGCTCTTGCCAATTCTGAGTGGACCTGCGCCGATGTTGAACGTGATGGAGGCAAACGGGTTGTTGTAGAAGATCTTCTCGGGAATCTCTGTCACGTAGCGGCCGAAGCTTACGTTCGTAATCTTGCGGTTGTAGAAGTTGTCCTTCTGGTAGCCATCGACATCGACCATGAGGTTACGTCCAACGTAAACCGACCTGAGGTCGCCGCTCTTGTTGTCGTACGAACGGAACTGGGCGCCTTCCCAAAGGTCGAGCTGTACGGGGCTGTCCTCGATGGTTATCGATACGAGCTTGTCCATATCGTAGAATGCTTCGTAGCCAATCCACGTTACACTTTTCGGGATGGTGATTGATGCCACTTCGTCGCAATCCTCGAAAGCATGCTGACCGATGAGCTTCAGGCTCGTTGCTTTCGACATATCGATGGTGTGCAGGCTGTGGCAGTTCTGGAACATCTTGTTGGGGATTTCCTCGCAGCCCGAGCCGATAGTGACGGTTGTAATCTTGTTGCGGTCGGCAAACTCATAGTTCTCGTTGCCTTCCTTGAGCTTCAAGGTGCGGCCTACATAGACTTCCTGCAGCTCCTTGCTGTAGCCGTCGTAGCCGTAGAAGACGAAGCCGCCCGTCATATCGAGAGGCGTTGTGCTGTCCTCGAAGGTAATCTTCCTGAGGTCGTCCATATCGTAGAAAGCCTCGTAGCCGATGCGGGTGACGCTCTTTGGGATGAACACCTCTTCGGCGTCGTCGCAGTCCTCGAAAGCATGGTCGCCGATGGTCTGCAATATAGAAGCGCCGGTCAGGTTAAGTTCCCAGACGTTGTAGCAGTCCTGGAACTCTCCGTCCTTGATGCTGGTGGTTGTGCCGCCAATCCTGATTACATGCAGCTGGCCGCTTCCCTTGCAGGGCTGACTGCTGCTGTTCACCTGACGATACTGCTCCCATACCTCGATGTTGCAGTCGTTGAAGGCGTCTTCATCCACATTGATGGCAGTCTCGGCTCGCATGAAGTTGACGCCCTTCACGCGAGCATGGTCGAACATATGATAAGCGATAGAGCTTACCTCCGGTCCCACGGTCACGTTGAAGTATGAGCCGTCGTTGTTGCGATAGAAGGGAGCATGGACATACTCCTCGAAATCCCATGTCAGATTGCGCCCTAAATAGACTTCCTGCAGGCCGTCCATATAGGTGAAGGCACCGTATTTGGTGTGTCTGGTGCCGCAGTCGTAGCAGTGGAGTCCATCCGGGCCGTCTTGGAAGGTGAGGTGTGTAATCTGGTCGATGTCGTTGAAAACACCCTGCTCAATTACGATGACAGAGTTGGGGATGGTGAGCTGCTTGCATTTCCCATAGTTCGCACTTTCGCGGAAACGCCAGTCGATGCCGACTACAGGGAACTGTACACCGCCGTACGTGACAGTCGAGGGGATGACGGCATTATCGTCTTCTCCCTTATACACTGCCATCGTGCAGACATTGGTCAGCGTCTGGCCACCAGGAACATCGTAACTCTTGTAGAAGAAATAGGCGAAATCGCCTACAGGTGTAGCATAGTTACTACTCGTGTTGCCATACATTTCGTTGGCCAACATCCTTGCGGGTGCGAAGACCACCATTAGCAGCACAAGCAGAATTTTACAATGTAATGATTCTCTCATAAGTGGATTTTTTTTATTTTTAATTGTTCCTTTTAATTTATTATTTCCCACAAAGATAGCTCTTACCTTATGAGCCCTGTTTTTTATGCGTTAAATCGCAAAATACAGCCAATGCTGAAAGTTTTACGGAACTATCGTCAAACGTGTGCCACAGAAAAAGGCCCAACGCGCACTTCCCAGCCAAACCGACAACAGGGTGTAGCGGCAGAAAAACTACCGTTTTGCGTCGCTCGACAAACCACATTCATCCGGGTCATTCTTTTGGACGATTTCTTTGCATGTACATGTATCTGCAATTGCACGTACATGTATATGCAATTGCACGTACATGTATCTGCAACCAATCCCCTATGTCGATTTGGGTGCGTCGATGTGTTGTGCGGGGCTGTCATTGCAGCAAAAAAGATCCCCGCTGCCCCTTTGTGGGGCGACGGGGACTTGTCGAGCCGGTAAAGAGCGATCTTTACTTCTTGGTTATCTTCTTCACAGATCCGTCGGCAAAACGGATAATGTTGATGCCTGGCTGGAGTTTGTTCAGTTTCTGGCCTCCAACGGAGTAGATGCCGACAATCTTGTTCGATACTGAAGCATCGGGACTGCCAATACCAACAGGGTCTATCGGGTTTTCATAACCCTTTCTAGTGACGCCCAAAATGGTTGGTATCTTACCCGATACGGTCGATGTGAAGGTGATGCCCTTTGTCAGTTTGCTCCTGTCGGCAGAAAGTGTGTATTCGAAGATGCGGAAGCGCGTGCGTCCGTCGAACTGGTCGGCACTGTAGCCAGAGCCGCTGCCGCGCTTGATGCGGTCGAGGCCGTAGATGGCTTCGCCCTGACCAGAACTGCCGCTATACCAGTCGCCTATTGAGAACTGCTGGGCAGGTTCCGATGTTCCGTCTTCGTAGTTCACTGCAGCCTTGAGCGTGGATGCACCTTCTGCCGAGATGACGATGAACTTAATCTCTTCACAGCAGGAAGGCTTGGAGAACTGGAGCATCTTGGGCGAGTTGGCGGTTTTGAGGACTAGGGCATTCTTAGCAGCGGGGTTGATGTTGTATTCCGTACCGCTGTTTGTTGTCAACTTGCCATCGACTACTTGCAGTGCACCGTTTGCTCTAACCTCTGGAGTAAAGAGGCACCAGCCTTGATTGTCGAGTGTAGCATCTGTGTAGTTCGTCACAGGCTTGTTTTCAGCAAGGACGTCGTCTGTCCAGTTGGAAATCTCGACGGATGCATTCACGGGAATCACGTCGTCGTACTGCTCGTAAGCCTCAACCTCGGCCATAGAAGGATAGAAATAGGCATTTAGGGTAGAGACGATGGCGAGGTACTTCGTGTTCTTGTATTCTGGCAAGATGTATGTAAGTTCGGAGATGCCGTCCAGATCGGTGAAGGTCTGGATGGTTTGCATCGATGTCAGGTCATTGCCTACGCAAATCTCGACAATCTTGGTAACTGTTCCCTCGTTGCCGTTGTCGTTCTCTCCGAAGTTGCCGTTCGGTAGGTAGATATTCACCTTAGCAATGTTCCAACCATCGGCTGTCGGAGCCTCGAAGATGGCCCAGAGGTCGCGCTTATGGGTGGAGAAGTCTTCTATCTCGAGGAGGCCTTCCTCCAACTTGTCGCCGTCGGTAAGCGTCTGCACATTGTAGGTATTGTATGCAGCTTCGTATGAGTAGTCGGCCTTGTAGTGGCGAACGGTTGCGGTCTTTCCGGCGAGGACATTCGGCTGGGTATCGGAATCGACGGTTACGGAGATGGTTCGCTCTTGATAAGCGCCGCCATTGTTGACCGTAACAGTAATAATGTCCTGACCATAGGCGAATCCGGCGTAAATGGGAATGTAGAAGGTCTGATCGCTAACGTTCTCTATGATGTGGCCAATGCCGGTCTTGCCTGTCGAAGACCTAGCCGTGCACTCGAAGAGGTCCTCGCGCTTGTCGCCGCCAAGGTCATAATGAACCGTCACACCCTTGCTTGCGCCGGCCAATATCGTCAGTTCCTTCGGCTCTACGGTCATCGTGAGATTATTGTCTTCCTTGCCATAAACCTCGAACTCCCAAATGCGCAGGGTGCCGTTGACGTGCGGACGGAGGCGGACATAACGGGCTTTGACGGGAGCGATGTAGTCGCTCTTGATGGAAATCTTCTCGTTGCCAGGCGTGTTGTTATCGACAACCGTCTGCCAGTTTACGCCGTCTTGCGAGAGTTCAATCGTGTAGCGGTCAATCTGGTCCACACCAGACTCTGGGCCTGCATTGCCGTCGTAGATGACGAAGCCATAAATGCGATAGGCCCCCTCTGCATCGAAGACGACTTCATTGTCGGGAGAGATGTTACACCATTTCGAAGAGGTTGCAGAGGGATTCGTCACACCATCGATGATCTTGCCAGGCACCTCGGTCGAATTCGTTGAGCCACTATAGCTGACGACCGTCTTTCCCTTGATGATATTGTAGACGGCGTTTCTTGCTGCTGCGTCGGCAAAGACGTCGAATGCCTCAGCTGTGTATTCCGTCGTGCCTACTTCGTTAGTGGCAGCAACGGTGAGGCTGATTTTACCTTCTTGATTTGCCTTAACAGTAACCGACTGATTCGTGAGGCCTCCTGATGCAAGTTCGACACCTTCAGGCAATGTCCATAGGTAGCTCGTTGGGTGGCCAGTGCAGTTCGCTGTCACGGTAACGGTTTCGCCCACCAGGACATAGCTCTTTGGAGAGACGGAATATGTTACCTTTGGAGCAGTGGGAGCGGGATAGTTCACTTGCAATTCGCTGGGAGCCTGTTGTACGCCATCCTTCATGACTGGCACGACAAGCACAGAAACATAACTATCAGAACCGTTACGATCGAAGTGCGGAATATAGAAACCCTCGTCGCGAGTCTGACCAACGAGTTTCTTTACGCCGTCCATTGTCTGCGTATAGATGTCGAAATGGTCGAAGTTGTTGTTCCAAGTGTACTTCCACGTGATGCGGATGTCGCCACTTTCCTCGCCTAAAGTGCTTGTCGTTGAAAGGTTCGTCACCTGAACAGGAGCAGGCGTGTAGTCCACGGGAAGCACAGCGACCTGACCGATGTTCAGCGAATAGTTGCTCAGACTCGCTGAAGACCTGACGTTAAAGCCAATCATGTATATCGTATTGCCATTCAATGAGGAAAGGTCGAAGTCGCAAACAGTCCAGCCATTCACTTCGGTTGCTGTGCCTGTCAATGTTACATTAGGCGTAACAGAACTTTCCGTAGAAAGCTTGGCCTGCATCGTAACACGCCTCGATGACTTATACACCAAGCGCAAGACACCACCATTCACGACGGGAATCTGCGTCTTGTACAGGCGCATAACATGGTCGCCAGAGGAAAGTGTACCGGAAATCTTAAAGCTTGAACCTACATTCCAAGCATTGTCCCAATCAATGGATACGGTCAGGCCTGAGCCGCGGTCAATCCACCAACGCCAAGTGGGGAGCACGCTTTGCATGCCCGAATGATACCAGTCTGCTGTTCCCTGAATCTCGCCTTTCACGAAGCGATGTTTGCCATTACCAACACCCATGTCGCTCACGAAGGGCATGGATGTGATGACAGAGCGTTCGAGCACACGGCTCGAAACACCTGGGAAGCCACTGGTGACAGCCTGGGAAGGGTCGGATTTGGTATTCACCCACATATCCTCTTCATTGTCGAAGACGGTCTTGGCAATGGGATAAGCTGTTTCGCCATGACAATCGCTTGCCGATTTGAAGGCACGCTTCGCAGGGTCTTCCCAAATCTTCGTCTCAGGACAGAAGAGGTCGAGCGAACCAACGTGACCTGTGGTGGGCATAGCACTGTTCAGGGCAGATGTCCATCCAAGGTGACCTGCTTGTGCCAGCTCGATGCCTGCGTATATCTTCGAGAACGTCTGGGCTTCCGTGCAGTTAAGTTGAGAAGCATAGCCGCGGTAGTCGCCTACAGCACCATACTCCAAGAACTGGGATGTGTTGACGTGCGTTTTAAGGATGCCTGTATTGGGAGAGCGTGAGGCATTGTACCACTGAATCTCCATCTGCGTGTTCGGGTCGTCGGCCATAGCAGCAGCATAGAAGTCGCGGCAGAATGCTTCCCATTCACTTTGCGAGCCGCCGCCAGTCTCCTCGTTGATGAACCAGCCGTCGAAGCCATAGTACTTAGCCATCTCATACAGTTTCACAGCCATCGGATAGTGACCGCCTTCCTGAGCCAACATCTCACGAACCCAAGTCTGTGTGCCTCCAAAGGCAGCAGGGGGGAAGAAGATGTTGCCCAGCGACTTCACACCACTCTGGTGGGCTGCATCCGTGGAGCCTGCTGGCGGAATGTTGATGATGCCTTCCGATGCAGCACCAGCCCAATAGACCAACTTGTCCATGTATTGCCAATAGGTGGGTTGATAGCCCAGAAAGTTGCCTATCTCGCCTTGGGAAGGACAAAGAGAACAAGTAGGATACAGAATTGTAGAGTTACAAATCTGTCCTTCATAGTATTGGTTAGCGTTAGCTTTCATCAAGGTAGGCTCCTTGAAACGCGCCTGAAGAGGAACCTTTGCCACGTTGAAAGCATCGTCGGGATTAGAGCCGGGCGTCCAATTCTTGATGTCTTGTGGGTGGCAACATACGTTGAAAGGCTGTTGGCTAAAGCCCATCGTTGTCGTCAGCAGCAGTGCTGCCGAAAGAGAAAACTGTTTTAGATTCATAATATAAGTATTTAGAAGTATTGTTATCTGAAGTTGTTGTATGTCTTGCGATGTCCTTCGTCATCCATCGTATCGTCCACATCCCACCATAGACGTGTGCTTTGCCGGTTCTTTTCCTGCAGCTCGGCATTGTTCTGGAAGTACTGGTTCTGGCTCTCGCTATTGGGATAGAGGAGTCGTTTGATGAGGTGATGGTCAAGGATTGGGTCGCCTGATGTGTTGGTGACGACGCCTGTCTCGGTATTGTACATACCCTCCAGGGCAGGATAATCCGTGCGACGGAAGTCGGCCCAGCCTTCGTTGCCGTTCGGGAAGACTGCCATCCACTTGTGGGTGATGAGTGCTTCGAGGATGCGTTCGTTGTCCCCGCTTTGGAAGGTTCCATCGTTGAAGCAGACGACGCCGTTAATGTAAGACTGTGCTTCGGCAGCATTCACCTGATAATGATCCATGGAAGCCTGTATGCCGGCACGCACATAATCTTCTACGCCCATTGTCAGCGCTGTGCCGCTCCAGCCGCGAAGAACGGCTTCGGCCTTGAGGAAGAGACTCTCGGCATAACTGAGCCAGACGTGCGGGCGGCAGTAGTTGAAGTAGAAGTCGGGGTTCAAGTCCTTCGATGCAGGCTTTGGCTGCGTCTTGGTGAGGCTGTAGTTGAGGACGGACATCGACACTTCGTCGTCCTGCGCATTGCGGTGACAGCCCACATAATCCTCGCGGAGTGACTCTTCGCCTGCTGCAAGGGTTTCCGACGTCATCTTTGCCCTGAACCAGCACTTCAGGCAGCGCGGGTCGATTATCTTGGTCGTGCTACCTGTTCTGCCAGTCTTGATGGTGTACTCGGCACCGCCTGTCGAGAGGTTCCGATAGAACTGCTCCATGTCCCACGACAGAACGAATTCGCCGTTGTAGGCAACCGAACACATCGCTATGCCGTTCTCGTCGCCGCCGGAATCCTCGCCGCCTATGCTGGTAGAGGCATATTTGGGAACCGTTTGCATGTTGTCTTCGTTCGACTCAAGCAGGCCGTATTCGTTGTTGAGGGCTGCTTCGCCTTCCTCCTTGGCACGCTCGGGGTCAACGTTTGATATGCGAAGTGCCATGCGGAGGCGCAGGGTGTTAGCAAAGCGAAGCCATTTCAGGTCGTCGCCAAAGTAGCAGATATCGCCGTCGGTAATGTTGTACTGACTGTCATCGTTTGGCTTGATGGAGTCAACAGCCTGCTCGAGCATGCGGAACATGCAGTCGTAGATTTCCTCCTGCGTGTTGTACGCCACATTGTTCTGCTCGGGTATCTTGGCCTGCACATACTCCTTGCAAGGCATATCTCCGTAGGTATCTGTGTGAGCAAGCAGGACGAAAGCCATGTAGATGCGCACCTTGTAGAACATGTTCTTATAGCGTTCCGGGTTGTCGTTGAACTTGAGGGCGCGCAGAATCTCACGGTATTCCGTGCAACGCTGGTTGTAGAAGTCCTCCCAACGGTAGGCTGACCAGCCATCCGTATAGCCGTATCTGGGCGAACCATTCATGTGCTTCGGCTGGTTGTAGGCGCCGTAGCCGGAATAGACGTCGTGCGTCAGGTTCGTGGCTCGCTGGTATTGTGAGTAATAACTCTGATAGAGGAAGGAACGGAACTTGTCGGGCACAGCACTTATTTGCTCTTTCCAAATGGCGGAGTCCTCTGCTGTGACGGCATAGTTAAGGTTGATGTCGGCATATTTCGTATCGTCGTCCACATCGACAATCTCGCCGTTGGCTGCTCCTCCGCTACCCTCCAATGCATAGGGATTATGGCTCATCTCGGTGAGGTCGTAGCAAGAGGTAAGAAGGAAGAAGGATGAGGTAAGAAGCAGGAGGCTTACCTTATTATATATATGATGTTTCATAATGTCAGAATCCTAAGTTTAGAGTGAGTCCGTAGGTACGTGCATATGGCACAGAGAGGAAGTCGAGTGCCTGCGAGAACATCGTTGTGTCGTAGCCTCCTTCTGGGTTGCCGGGGGCATTCTTCATGAGGAAGCAGAGATTGCGGGCAACGAAAGAGAGTCGCAAGGAAGTGAGGGGAGTCTTCAGGAACAGTTTCTTCGGGAAGTCGTAGCCGATGGAAAGTTCCTTCAGCTTAATGTAGGAAGCGTCGTGCACGAACTCCTCGGCATAGCCTTGAGTGTTGGAATAGAGTCCGATTGTCTTGTAATAATCCACCGCATTGGGGAAGTCGCGGTCGAGTGTGCGCTCTGATGTTCCCACGAGCGTCGCCATTCCTTCGGAGACGCTGACTATGTCGCCGCCTATCTTTGCGTCGATCAGGCCCGAGAGGATAATGCCGCGATAGTTGAAGGTGGGCATCAAAGACATCAACAACTTAGGCTGAATGTTGCCGATAGGGTGGTCGAGGAGCCATTGTTCCTGATTGCCGCCGCCTGTTTCGGGCTGCGGAAGTCCGTTGGCATCGAGTATGGGATTGCCTGCCGCGTCGCGTTTCATGAGCTTATTGGCATAGATGTCGCCGAGTTTGCCGCCTGTTACGGCACCGACTTTGACGGGCATGTGTGAGTCGCCGGCAAAGTAGATGCGGTTCACGCCATCAGCCAACTCATCGACTTTGCTGACGTTGTGAGCGAGGTTCAGGTTGAGGTCGAAGGTGAAGTCCTTGGTCTTGACGGGTGTCGTATAGAGTGTGAACTCGATACCTCTATTGCTGATCTTGCCGGCGTTCACCCATTGCTGGCTCCACGGGGAAGAGGCATCGACCAGCATCGCCTGGTTCTTTGTGGTATTGTAATAGAATGTGAAGTCGAATCCGAGACGGTTCTGCAGGAACTTCATATCGAGTCCCACCTCGTAGGAGGTCTTGATCTCGGGCTTCAGGTTGTTGTTCATCTTGATGGTCTGCACGGCGGACTGGCGAACGCCGTTCGAGAAGCTGTACAACTGGGTGTTGTAGAGGTTGTAAGGCTCTGGGTCTTTACCGACTTGGGCCCACGAGAGGCGGACCTTCGAGAAAGTGACCCATTTGGGGAGCGGCTTGTCGATGGAGTTCATGAAGTCGGAGAAGATGTAGCTCAGCGAAGCCGACGGATAGAAGAACGAGCGGTTGCTCGAGGGAAGGGTGGACGACCAGTCGTTTCTCGCGGTGAGGTCGAGCGAGAGATATTCCCTGAAGGCCACCTGAGCGGAGGCAAAGATGGAGTACATCGCCCTGTCGCTGCCGGCGTCTGTCGCGCTGTTGAGTCGCTCGGCGGTATTGAAGAGCCAAGTGTCTTTGATGAGCATGTTTTGCACGGAAGCCCCGAGGAGTTCGTACTTCTGATACATGATGTTGCCGCCCAGGGTATAGCCGAAGCGCCAATTATCGTTGAGGGTATAGTCGCCGAGGAACATTGCGGAGATGTTGTGCTCGAAGTGATTCGTCTCGCCTCGGTACATGCCATCGTCGGTTAGCTTCGATTGCCAAGTGTCGTCGCCAGTAGTAATGGCTTGGAGGGCAAGGCTGAGGTTGGTCTCCTGAATGCGTGTGCGATAGTAGTCGAAAGCATATTTTGCCTGGAACTTCAGCCAGGGTTTGATGTCGAGGTTGCCTGCGAAGTATCCGAAGGCACGGAGCCTTTCGTCGCTGTTCTGCAGTTGATGGCGGATGTAGTAGGGGTTGAGGTAGTTCATGTCAGGCCCGAACCAGTTCTGATGCGGGCGGAGTGGGGTGCTGTACTGTTCCAGGTCGCAGAGTCGAATGTTGGCCGGGATGAGGAGCAGCTGGCCGACTTCGCCCCAGAGTCCTGTCTGCGGACGGTTCTCGGCCTTGGTTCTGGACAGAGATATCTTGCCGTCCACGCTGAACCATTTGTTTATCTTTTGTCCTGCATTGAGGTCGATGTTTATCTTGTTCAGGCTTTCATCCTTGAACATGCCGCGGTTGTCGTTGTATCCGAAAGAGAGGCGGAAGTGAGACGTATCGGTCTGCTTGCCCAAAGCCACGGAGTGGTAGTGCGAGAAGCCTGTCTTGAAGTAGTCGGTCAGCTTGTTGCCGTAGGCTTTGTAGGGAATGGTCTGGCCGTTCCAGGTGACGTCGTCTCTGCCGTCGAGCAGGGGGCCGAAGGAGTTCTGACCAGTCATGCTGACGATTTTCCCATCGTCGTCGTAGAGATATTCCTTTTCGCCATTATCGCCCTGACCGTATTTGTCCTGCAACTTGATGGTCTGAGCGGCCTGACTCCAAGTGAAGGTTCCGGAATAGCTGATGCCCCAGCCGTCTTTCTTCGCACCCTTCTTCGTGGTGACAAGAATGACGCCATTACCGGCACGAGCGCCGTAGAGGGCTGCCGCATTAGGGCCTTTCAGTACGGAAATGCTTTCGATGTCGTCGGGATTGAGGTCGAAGACGGTTCCACCTCTATCGTAACCGCCGTAAGCAGTCACGTCGCTCGTCTGGTTGTCGGAGAAGGGAACGCCGTCCACAATCCAGAGGGGCTGGTTATTGTCTGTGAGTGAGGAGTTGCCGCGAATGGTTATCTTGGTCGAGCCGCCCAGTCCCGTCGGTGCGGTATTCATTTCGACACCGGCGATTTTACCAGAGAGGGCTGAGGTGACGGAGGGGTCTCCCGTCAGGTTCAGCTGCTCGCTCTTGAGGTCCTGGACTGCATAGCCGAGCATCTTCTTCTCGCGTTTGATGCCGAGGGCTGTGACGACCACCTCTTCGAGCTGTGCCGTGTCTTCCGACATTTCCACATTGACCATTGACCACCCGCCATTGACCATCGAGTTTTGGCTGAGGGCTACTTCCTTTGTCTGGAATCCCATGTAGGAGAAGACCAGTACGGGAGCGTCCTCGCCGGTCATGATGGTGTAGTTTCCGTTGATGTCCGTGATGGCTTTCTCGCTGGTGCCTTTGACGGAGATGCTGGCTCCGATGAGCGGTTCGCCCTGCTCGTCGAGGAGTTGTCCGCTAATCTTTCTCTTCGGTTGCTGCGGTTCGTCGTTCTGCGTGACCTGCGAGGGCTCTTTCTCCCCTCTTTTTGTGGGGATGGAGTAGGCTGTTGCAGTAAGCGACAAGAGCAGCGCCGTCAACGCGAATCGAACGATGAGGCCGTTCAATCCTTGTGCTGTTCGTTTTTCTTCCATTGTTTATGTTATTTTGACCTATTTGCCCCACAAAGTTACACATTATTAATTATTATAGCAAGCGATATTGTATTTCTTTTGCCCTAAAGTGGGAAAAGCGGAAAAAGAACGGCATTTCCGAGTGCGTGCGGCTTTTGATAAAATGTAAGCGAAAGTGGCATGTTCGCTTACTTTCTGTATTTTCCGAATGCTCGAAAAACGGCATCGGAACAGCAGAACTGTGTCTGACCCCAAATTTATCGCAATTTTCTCGAATTTTGTAACACGTTGAGGTTGTGAGATTTAAGTTTTGTGTGCTTAGACACGGGCAGCAAAATGACCCGATTCCGAGTAAAAAAGTGGCTTTTTCGACCTGTTTTGTGGGTCGATTCGGCACGTTGTCTTTGCAAACGCGGCTCGTTAAGTTTGCAAACGTGGCACGTTAAGTTTGCAAACATCCCTAGCCGCGTTGGAGAATTCTCCCTGTCAAGTCGGTCTTCGTGGCGTTTTTCTTTCCATTTTGCCTCGTAGATCGTTAGGTTTTGAAATAGCAAAAAGAAAGTAGAACGGCGTATTGACTTACTATTTGTCCGGTGGGTTTTCACCTCTTTTCGCCCGTCTTCCTTTAATTTTTCACCTTTAATTTTTCATTTTTAATTATTTTGTTGTACCTTTGCACGCGATTTTAGGATAACCGAGGTACTGATTAAACCTCTGCTCCTGTAGTTCAACGGATAGAATAGAAGTTTCCTAAACTTTAGATAGGGGTTCGATTCCCCTCGGGAGTACTACTTCGGGAGTTCATAGTTCATAGTTCAAAGTTAAGAGTTTAAGGGTAACAACTCGTCAACTTGTTTACTTGTCAACTACAAAAAGATATGGAAATAAAGGAAAAAGAATCTGTAGTAGTAAGGTTCTCTGGTGATTCCGGCGACGGCATGCAGCTCGCCGGAAATATTTTTTCTACTGTGTCCGCCACCGTGGGCAACAGTATCAGTACGTTCCCGGACTACCCTGCAGACATCCGCGCTCCGCAAGGTTCGCTCACGGGTGTCAGCGGTTTCCAGGTCCACATCGGTGCCGGACAGGTCTATACGCCTGGCGACCTCTGCGATGTTCTCGTGGCAATGAATGCCGCAGCACTCAAGACGCAGTATCGTTACGCTAAGCCCGATGCCGCTATCATCATCGATACCGACAGCTTCGGACCTAAAGACTTGGAGAAGGCACAGTTCCAAACCAAGGATTATCTCGGCGAGATGGGCATCGACCCGGACAGAGTAATTGCCTGCCCTCTCACGACGATGGTGAAGGATTGTCTGGCTGACAGCGGAATGGACGCCAAGAGCGTGAGCAAATGTCGCAATATGTTTGCGCTCGGTCTGGTGTGCTGGTTGTTCGACAGAGACCTCGACGTTGCCTTCAGCTTCCTGCGTGAGAAGTTCGCGAAGAAGCCCGAAGTGGCCGAGGCAAACATTAAAGTCATTCAGGCAGGCTACGATTACGGACACAACACGCACTCCAGCGTGGCCAACGTCTATCGCATCGAGACCAAGAACAAAGTGCCCGGTCGCTACATGGACATCACCGGCAACAAGGCTACGGCGTATGGCTTCATCGCCGCTGCCGAGAAGGCTGGGCTGAAGCTCTACCTCGGATCTTATCCCATCACACCCGCTACCGACGTCCTCCACGAGCTCTCCAAGCACAAGAGCCTCGGTGTGATTACCGTTCAATGCGAGGACGAGATAGCAGGCTGCGCGTCGGCAGTAGGCGCTTCGTTCGCCGGAGCACTCGCTGTGACTTCGACCTCTGGCCCCGGCATCTGCCTCAAGAGCGAGGCGATGAACCTTGCAGTCATCATGGAACTGCCCATCGTCGTGCTCGACGTGCAGCGTGGCGGACCCGCGACGGGTCTTCCAACGAAGAGCGAACAGACCGACCTCTTGCAAGCTCTCTTTGGTCGTAACGGCGAGAGCCCAATGCCAGTCGTTGCCGCAGCAAGCCCCACCGACTGCTTCGAAATGGCTTTCGCTGCCTCGAAGATGGCGTTGGAGCATATGACCCCCGTCATTCTCATGACCGATGCCTACGTTGCAAATGGTTCCGCAGCATTCAAACTGCCCAACCTCAGCGAGTATCCCGCCATCACGCCGCCTTATGTTCCAGAGGATTTGAAAGGTTCTTGGACACCATATATGCGTAATGCCGAGGGCGTTCGCTACTGGGCTGTGCCTGGCAGAGAAGGCTTCGAGCACATCCTCGGCGGCCTCGAGAAGGACGACAAGACGGGTGCCATCAGTACGAACCCCGAGAATCACGACTTGATGACACGCAAGCGTCAGGCTAAGATAGCTGCCATTCCTGTGCCCGACCTCGAGGTGCTGGGCGACAAAGATGATGCCGAGTTGCTCATCGTGGGCTTCGGCGGCACCTATGGTCACCTGCATGCTGCAATGGACGAACTGCGTGCCCAGGGCAAGAAGGTTGCCCTCGCGCACTTCCGCTACATCAATCCCCTACCCAAGAACACTGCCGACGTTCTGCGTCGCTACCCGAAGGTCGTGGTAGCCGAACAGAATATGGGACAGCTCGCAGGCTGGCTCCGCATGAAAGTCGACGGGTTTGTTCCCCAGCAGTTCAACCAAGTAAAGGGTCAGCCTTTTGTCGTAAATGAGTTAGTAGAAGCATTCAATCAGATAATTAAAAAGTAGAAAGGACACATAACTATGGCATATACGAGTAATGATTTCAAGAAAGGACAGCCGCGTTGGTGTCCTGGATGTGGTGACCACTTCTTCCTCGCCAGCCTGCATAAAGCGATGGCAGAGATAGGTGTGGCGCCGTCGCAAACCGCCGTCATCAGTGGTATCGGCTGCTCCAGCCGTTTGCCTCACTACATGGCGACGTATGGCATGAACACGATTCACGGCCGTGCGGCTGCGATTGCTACTGGTTGCAAGGTTGCTAACCCCAATCTGACCGTTTGGCAAGTCAGTGGTGATGGCGACGGACTGGCTATCGGAGGCAATCACTTCATACATGCAAACCGCCGTAACATCAACCTGAACATGATTCTGCTCAACAACAGAATCTACGGTTTAACGAAGGGTCAGTACAGCCCCACCAGCCCGCGTGGCTTCGTCAGCAAGTCGTCGCCATACGGAACGGTTGAGGATCCCTTCCGTCCTGCCGAGCTGTGCTTCGGAGCGAGAGGTCATTTCTTTGCCCGCGCCGTTGCCACCGATGCTCCCGGAACCGTGGAGATTCTCAAGGCGGCCTACAATCACAAGGGTGCCAGCGTGTGCGAGATCCTGCAGAACTGCGTGATATTCAACAACGGCACGCACGATGCGGTCTATTCGAAGGAAGGTCGCGCCAAGAATGCCATCTATTTGAAGCACGGCGAGAAGATGCTCTTCGGAGAGAACAACGAGTACGGCATCGTGCAGGAAGGCTTTAACATCAAGGCCGTTAAACTTGGTGAGGAGGGTTACACAGAAGCCGACGTCTTGGTTCACGACGCGAAGTGCGAGGACAACACCCTGCAGCTGAAGCTTGCCGAGATGGAGTGGCCCGTGGCGCTCGGCGTGATTCGCGATGTCGAAGCCCCAACCTATGACGATTGCGTTTGGAGCCAGATCGAGGAAGTAAAAGCGGCTAAGAAGTATCACAACTTCGCCGAGTTGCTCGAGACGAACGACATCTGGACGGTAAAGTAAACGTTAACCTATAAAGCGAGGCACGCCTAGTTTGCGAATTAGGCGTGCCTCGTTGATGAATTAGGCATGTCTAGTTTGCGAACTAGGCGTGCCTAATTTCTTTATGACCTTAGCTAAAATCTTCCACCTCCGCCACCGAAGCCGCCTCGGCCACCGCCTCCGCCTCCTCGAGAACCACCCTCTCCACGGCCACCTTCGCCTCTGCCGCGACCCATCATGCCGCGTCCGCCGAAGCGACCGAAGCGCCAGTTGGCCGAGAGCAGAACGTAGCTGCGGACCATCTCGTTCTTCGTGTCTGTTCGGCTCACAGCACTCACGTTGCGGTTCACGTCGTCGCGTTCATCGAGGATGTCAACTGCACGCAGGCTTATCGTCAGCTGTTTGTAGGGAAGAAACCTTTGGCTGATGCTGCCGTTCCATATCAAGTGGTTCGTGTTCATAGCCTCGTCCGAGTAACCACGGCGGCTTTGTTGCTCGATGTCGCTGCTGATAGTCATCCCCCAAGGGAAGGTGATGACGAAACTTCCGCCGTAGTTGAAGTTGTAATGGTCGAGGTTAGAGGCCGTCGCATTATTGCTGCGATTGAGGTTATAGTTGAATCTTCCGTTCACGTTGGCTTCCACTTGCCAGCCGCTCTCCCAGTCTTGTCGGAAGGTGAAGCGTAATCTTTGACCGAAGTTGCCGCTCCGCGTGATGTTCTCCACCGTCATCTTGTCCTTGCTTCGATACAGATAACCGATGTTTTTGCTGGTGCTGAGCGACGTATTCATATCGAAGCGCCAATGCTTTTTGCTGTCGAGGGCGGTGTTGAAATTGTAGTTCGCCGACGCATTCCAATTGCCGTTCACGTTGACAGGCATCGATACGCGACCGCCTGTCACCTCATTATATTCCGTACGGTTCGTGGTGCTGTTCCTTGTTGTATGGAACTGGATGTTCACCGCGTTAGTGCGTTGGTAGTCGATAACCGTGCGGCGATACTCAAATTGGACGTTCTGGGTGAAGCTCGGCTTGAGTCCCGCGTTACCAATACGAATGTTAAGCGGGTTGGCGTCGCTCAGCGTGTCGGGAATCATGTCTGTGATGTTAGGCCAACCTGTATCGGCGTTGTAGCGGAGTTCGAGTTGTTCCTGACGGCTGAACCTGTATTGAAAGTTCACGACAGGCGAGGCGTTGACGACGGTGCGGCGCAGCAAAGTGTCGATGCGACCTTTCTGGTAATCCACTTTACTGATTTGCGGCTGCACGGTTGCACCGACAGTCAGGCGGAATTTGGTGCGGTTGAAGCGTATCTGAGTACGGATACTGTGGTTCTGACCTATGTTGCGCGTGTAGCTGCACTGTTGCTTGTCCTGCACTACATAAGGCGCATCGAAGAAATCATCATAGTTGGAGGCGTTCACGCCAAGTATGTCGTTGTACGGATCGAAGATGGAGCGGACGTCGCGGTCGTTGTCGCGGAAGGTGTATCGATAGTTGTAATCGAGTTGCAAGAAAGTCTGATAGGCAATCGGCTCGCTGTAGCTGAAGCGAACGCGGAAGTTGTAGTTGTAGTTCGAGCCACGATTGTACTGCACTTTATGATAGACGGAGTCGCCGCCGCTGAGTGCTTCGAGGAGGTAGTAATCCGTTTGCGAGTAGCTGTTGCCTTCGTTGTTCGAGTCGCCGTAGCCGCCTTCCAAACCCAATGTGATGTTTCGTCCGGGCTTCTTCAGCCTTTTGTTAATTTGCAGAGAGGCAGAGGCACTGATGTTCTTCGAGCTGTTCCAGTTGTCGCCCAGGCGGTGGTTCACGCCGATTTGCTTGGATAGTTCGAGATAGTCGGCCAGCGGAGTGGGGGAGAGCAGGAAGGGATTGTCGTTCCAAGTGGCTGATTCGTTGCCGCCTTCGCCATGAGTTCTGCTGAAACTGAGCTCAGGTCGGAACTGGATGTTCCACGTCGAGTCGGGCTTCCACTCTACGCGATATTGGAATCCGAAATTGCCGTTGTGGCTGTTGCTATGGTTCTTGCTGGCCGAGTAGGCAGAGTTCTTCAGCTCGAAGTTCTGGGAGTTCGACTCGGAGGCACTGCTCGACTGGCTGAAACTGCCGTTCATGCTGCCGTTCAGCTCCACTTTCTTGTTCTGCCAGTTCATCGTCGCGCCAAGGCTTTGATTGTCCGAGAGGCCGTTGCCATTAGTATTTCCGGCATTGGCGAAGCCGCTGTACTTCTGGTCTCCGATGAAGCTGTTCATGTTTACTCGCCCGCTGTATCGGTCGTGAGTGCCGTAGGTTCCGCTTGCGTTGCCGAAGAATCCTTTCTTCCGATCCTTTTTGATAGCGAGGTCGAGCACCGTCCTTTCGTTTCCATCGTCGATGCCCGTGATGCGAGCCATATCGCTCTTTCGGTCGTAAGCCTTCACCTTATCGACAATCTCTGCAGGCAGATTCTGCAGGACCAGGTTGCGGTTGTTGCCGAAGAACTCTTTTCCGTCAACAAGGATTTGACTGATGTTCTTGCCGTTGAACGTGTAGTTTCCGTTCTCGTCCTGCACGATGCCGGGCAACTTCTTGATGAGGTCTTCCACCATCGACCCTTCGGGCAACTTGAAGGCATCAGCGTTGTAGGCCACCGTATCGTCGATGACCGTCATTTCCGGCAGTTTGCCTTCCACCACAGCCTCAGCCATCACCGTCGCATCCTCGCGCATCATGACGTCGGCCACCTTGAAGTTGCCGGATCTTTGGGGCAGTGCGAGCTTGAACTTCTGCGTCTTGAAGCCCATGAACGACACTTGCAGGGTGTAGGTGGCGGCAGGAATGCCAGGCAACAGGAACTGCCCGTTCTGCTTGGTCGTCGCGCCGGTAATCATCGAGTCGCGTTCGTTGTATAGCTTCACGGCAGCCCCTTCCATCGGCTGCAGCTTTTCGTTTTCGAAGACGGTACCGCGGATATTAAGCAACATCGCCTGCTTCTGCTGGGCATAACTCAGGGTGGTAGCAAGCAGGAGCAGAAGCGAGGCAATGTATATGGTTAGTCGATTCTTCACACTTAATAAGACGCCCGAAACGACGAAAAGTTTAATCCGAGAAGAAAAATAATGTTAACCTTTCAAATACATGCAGTTACATCGTCAGTCCCACCACAGTAGGACTGTCGTCCCACCATGGGAGGACTCCAGTCCCACCGTGGGAGGACTCGAGTCCTCCTATAGGAAAATTTTAGGAGGACTGAGTCGATTTAACTCTCAAAACTGCGGACGATTGACAATCCAGCACGGGTGGCTGGTCGGGTTGCCCTTATGATCGACGAAAGTAAGCTTGCCGTCTATGTCCTTCAGCTCCATCAAAATCATCGGACGAGGACGGTAATCGCCTCGACGAGGAATGAGGCCTTCGCAATGGGAATGCATGATCATGAACATGCGGCCAGCCCGATCCGTAATGATTTCCCCGTTGTGACCGGCTCCGTTCAGTATCGCGTCGGGGCTTTCGGAAGTGAGAACGGGCTCGGGCTCTGTCCAGCCAGAGAAGAGATTGCTGGATGTGCTCAGGCACAAGGTGTACTCATAATTGTTGAAATGGTTTTTGGAGCAGTAGAAATAGTACAGTCCCTTATATTTATAAATGTATCCTCCCTCGTAAGCCGTCGTGATGTAATGGGGCTTGCTGCCTTTCGCGTAGGTCAGTCCGTCCTTCGAAAGTTCGCGGATAAAGTTGCCCTTGCTGTTCACGTCGCCATAGACGAGATACTGTTTGCCGTCGTCGTCGAGGAAGTATTGCCCGTCTTGCGGGGTCGGATGTTCAGGTGTGCCGACGTTCAAGGTGTTTGCATAGCGGAAGGGACTGTCGATGTCGTCAGCCACGAGGACAACTTGGCGGTCGTTTTCCATTGAGACAAAGAGGGTGAGATACACGACGAGTTTGCCCTCGATGAGTGCTGGAGAAGGTGCCCAGAAGTTGATGTTCTGCTTGCCAGCCCCAGTCTTCATGGGGTCGAGCTTGCCGTCGCCAAACGGATCATGCGGGTTTGGGCCAGGGAACATATCGCGATAGTAGGTCCAGTTGCACAGGTCCTGACTGCGATAAATCTTGATAGGGAAGCCCGTCTTGAAGCAGTAGAACCATTCTCCGACCTGCACTATCGATGGATCTGGGCAGTCGAAATCGGTCACGGGATTCATCGCGACGGTCTTGTCGGGCATTTCTTTTCTGAGTTCAAACAAGGTCTTGTCGGCGATTTGACGCTCTGTCTGAGCCTTTGCGGCCAGGCTCCCCAAACAAAAGAGAAGCAGGAAAAGTGAGATTCGGTTCATGTCTGTGTTACCTTTAACAAATCATCTTTTGCCCACAAATATACGAAAAAAAGACGTATTCCTTGCCATTCTTGGAAAAATATACTAATTTTGCCTGCAAATAAACCAACCTACCAACCCAACTACAAATGAAAAAGTATCTCTTTATCCTTTCTGCGGCAGTCTTCTTCTGCGCTTGCGAAGACTGGAAAATCACTGGTGATGACCAAATCGAACCTGAATGGGGAAAAGCATCTCTGTGCATCGATAACCCAATTGCCGAAGGTGACAGCCTCTGCTATCACATCGAGTTCAACCTCGACACACTTTCCGGCGACGGTGCACTGGCAACTCAACTGGCTGCCATCCTGCGCGACAGCGTGCTCTACCTGCATGGATATGCCACAATCGAAGAGACGATGGCAGCACTTGCAGACAGCCTCGAGACCGAATGGAAAGCAGAAATCGCAGAACAACTGGCTTATGATCCGGAGTACAGGGACATGTTTCAGTACAACTACAACATAGAAGGCAGTCCGGTCGAAAACGGTAATGACAGCATTCTCTCCTATCAAACGAGCCTCGACTGCTACCTCGGTGGCGCTCACGGCAGCTATGTAGTGGGCTATTACAACTTCGACAAGAACACAGGCAAACTGCTCAACATAAAAGACATCGTGCCTGCCGATAAGGAGATGCTGGTTCTGATGGCAATGGAAGAACAGCTCTGCAAGGATTGGGAAGCAAAGGACTTGGCCGACCTGCAAGAGAAAACCGGCATTACAATGCTGGGCGACCTCTACCTGACCAATAACTTCCTGCTCAAGAACGACAGCATCCTGTTCCTCTTCAACCAGTATGAGATTGCGCCTTATGCAGCCGGTTTGATAAGCGTGACTGTCGAGAGACCGTAAAAAGAGTCTTGTCGGCTTGGGGCTTTACCAGCCAGTCTCAGCCCAACCTAAAGCTTCGTACCACGAAGTCTTCTGGAAATCAGCATTCCAACCATAGGTGTCGTACTTGTTCAAAGGCACGAACATCGAGACACCTCCATAGCACTCGGGGTCTGCAACAACGGGCTTGTCGCAGTGTCGGGCAAACCATGTGTGGCTTTCGGAGAGTAAACGTAGGGGCACAGCCTTGTCAAAAAGTTCCATCCAAGCAGCATAATCTTCCGCTGAAAGCAGTCGGCACATCGTGGTACGCATGTCGAAATAGTAGGTGTACTTGGCCAAGTTGGTGCAGTAGTACTGAAAGTCTGTGCGGTTATACTCTTGTCGTTCCATGTATAGAGGCGTCAAGAGAATTCCCGTAGCCTCTGCAAGCGCATCGAGTTGTGTGCAGTCGATGCAAGAAAGCAGAGCTCCAGGATAAGACCCCATAGGATACCCGCTGTTATAACCATTGATGATGCCGTTGATATCGCCTGCACAAAGGGCCCCAATGACTTTGTCGTAAGGTGCTCCAGGAGCAGGAATCTCGGCAGGAGAACCTATCATGTAGTGAGTGACGTCTCGCAATTCGTAGGCCACCTCAATGCATTGCATGAAGCAAGCATCAAAGAAGATGTAATCGAACTTCGGCAGTTGGGCAAGCACATCCCGCAGAACTGGAATCTCCATCTCGCTCTCCTTTGTCGTCGTTCCATGTGTCTCGTCTTTGCCAAAAGTGTAGCGACGTGGTGCCCAACCTGTTGCATGCGACCAGAAAGTGATGCCATAGTGGCGGGCAGGAAAGTAATGCTCTATCTGTCGAAGCACGTCGAGCATCACATCCTGATTTGTGCTGCACAACTCCTCGCCATATCGCTTCCATGGCTGCATGCCGTTTTTTGCCGACAACTCGTAGATGGCAGGCTTATTTGGCTTGTCGTCAATATAAACGATAACGTTGACGTTCTCGGGAATAAAGTTCTTGCCCCTCACCATCTCCATGGTGTCCTCTCTAACGTTAGAGGTTAAAGAGTTATCGGCAGCCATATAGACGATGACGGTACGCTCGGCTTCTGCCCGAGGTTGTTCTTCTGGAAGCACAAGCGTGTCGCGGCATCCTGACAGCAGAAGCACATTATATAATATAATAATGTATAGAGCGAAGCGTTTCATGCTGCAAAGGTACGAAGAAATTCTTAATTCACAATACAATAAGCAGGCATTTCTTTTCGTTATTATACTGTTATGCAATGGATAAACAGAATACGTCAGGTTAAGATTGTCTTGATAATCTTGGCAGTTGTGCTCTGCGTGGCATCGCTCGTAGTCTCTAACTTCCTTGTGCGCGACCTTAAGGTCGAGGAGCAACGCAAGATGGAGATATGGGCCGAGGCTCTGCGTTCGTTGAATAATGCGGATGAGACTACCGACCTTACCCTCGTGTGGAGAGTGCTGAACAGCAACAATACCATTCCCGTTGTAGTGCTCGATAGCGAAGGACGTGTACAAGACTATCGTAACATGGAGGTAGGAGCAACGTCTGGTGCATCGCTTGACTCCTTGGTGCTTCACGAGGCTCTGTCTATGAAACAGGCAGGAAGGACAATCCGCATCAACTTCGGCGACAACGATTATATGGAGATATGCTATGCAGACAGTCTCATCCTGACACGTCTTGCATGGTGGCCCTATGTGCAACTTGGTGTTGTGCTCATCTTCGTTGTGGTTGCCATTTTTGCTCTGCTAAGCAGTAAAAGGGCAGAACAGAACAAAGTGTGGGTAGGCCTGAGCAAGGAGACGGCACATCAGCTTGGCACTCCCATCAGCAGTCTAATGGCTTGGCATGAGGTTCTTCGGGAAACATATCCGGACGACGAACTGCTTCCCGAAATGGGAAAGGACATCAAACGCCTGCAACGCATTGCAGAACGCTTCAGCAAGATAGGCTCTCAACCAGAGCCAAAGCCCGAGAACCTCAATGAGGTGCTTAATAATGTGATGCAATACATAAGCCGCAGAACAAGCAACCGCATTACGATGAAGTGCAACTTGCCTGCTGAGCCACTCATTGCTCCCGTCAGTGCTCCCCTGTTCGAATGGGTGATAGAGAACCTCTGCAAGAACGCTATCGACGCAATGGAGGGCAAGGGAAGCATCACGCTTACGGCAAAGGAAGAGCTCGATTGCATCAGTGTGGAAGTCTGTGACACAGGCAAAGGCATTCCCAAGAATCGCTTCAGTTCAGTCTTTATGCCAGGTTACACGACCAAGGAACGTGGCTGGGGCTTAGGACTTTCACTTGCCAAGCGTATTGTTGAGGAGTATCACGATGGACGTATTTTCGTGAAGAATTCCGAAATTGGAAAGGGTACAACGTTCCGTGTAGAACTCAAAAAGCGCTGATAAGGCATTTTTTTCGTGCCAAAGTTGTACAAGTAATTGATTTTTTTACTAATTTTGCAGCCCGATGGGAAAACTGGACGGTTATATAGTTGATTTGAAAGGTCTTTCCTCTGATACTGTGTCGTACCATTGGAAGGCTGACAATGACTTCTTCTCCGCCGTTCAGGGATCTGAAATCAAGGCTGGTTCGCTCGATGTTGCATTACGGGTGAAACAGACATCTGGCACCTTTGAGCTGGAGTTCCAGCTGAAGGGCGAGGTGGAAGTAACTTGCGACCGCTGCCTTGAACCAATGTCCCAACCCATCGACGCCCTGTGCACGTTGCGTGTCAAGATGGGCGAAGAGTATGCCGACGACGGCGATGTCGTCACCATCCCGGAGCGGGAAGGCATCATCAACGTGGCCTGGAACATCTACGAGTTCGCAGCTCTGCAGATACCTCTGCGTCACGTGCATCCCGACTGCCCTTCTTTGACTTCGATGGAAGAAGAGAAGGAAAGCGACCCAAGATGGGACGAACTAAAGAAAATATTACATAACAATAAATAATTAAAGAAATGGCACATCCAAAAAGAAGACAGTCCAAGACCAGGACTCTCAAAAGAAGAACTCACGACAAGGCAGTAGCTCCCGCATTGGCAGTATGTCCTAACTGCGGCGAGTTCCACATCTATCACACCGTTTGCCCTGCTTGCGGTTACTATCGCGGCAAGGTGGCCATCGAGAAAGAGGCTTAAAGATTGGAACAGATTAATGCCGTCATAACTGGTGTGGGCGGATACGTGCCCGACTACATCCTCGATAACGAAGAGATGTCGAGGATTGTGGATACCAGCGATGAGTGGATAATGGAGAGGATTGGCGTCAAGACACGCCACATCCTCAAGCCTGAGCAAGGCAGCGGTACTTCGTACATGATGACGAGGGCCGTTGCTCAGCTTTTGCGTAAGACTGGGGCAGATCCCGACAGCATTGAACTCGTCATCTGCGCCACCACGACGCCCGACTACCATTTCCCTTCTACGGCGTCGCTCGTCATTGGCAATTGTGGGCTGAACAATGCTTTCGGTTACGACATGGAGGCAGCCTGTGCAAGCTTCCTTTATGGAATGGAGGCAGGAGCGGCCTATATCCGTTCGGGTCGCTACAAGCGCATCATCGTTTGTGGCGGCGACCACATGAGCTCGATGACCAATTATGAGGACCGTAATTCATGTCCTATTTTCGGCGATGGCGCTGCTTGCGTCATGATGGAAGCCACGACGGAAGAGGTCGGCCTCATGGATGGTTACTATCGTGTTGACGGCAAGGGTTACCAGCCTCTCCATATGGCAGCAGGCGGTTCTGCCAAGATGCCGAGCCACGAGACCGTAGATGCCCGCGAACATTTCGTCTATCAGGAAGGCCGTGCGGTGTATAAGCATGCCGTTCTCGACATGACGAGCGCCGTCAAGACCATCGTCAAGCGCAACAATCTGACGAAGGAAGACATCGCTTGGGTTGTGCCTCATCAGGCCAATATCAATATCGAGGTTTCCGTCGCTCAGCGCATAGGCATCGAGAAAGACCATATCATGATCAACATCGACCACATGGCCAACACCAGTGGCGGCACGCTTCCCCTTTGTCTTTGGGAGTACGAGCCGCAGCTCAAGAAGGGCGACAAACTCGTCTTTACAGCATTTGGCGCTGGCTTCACCTGGGGCGCAAGCTACATGATATGGGGTTACGATGGTGCGAAAGAAGCAGCCAAGGAGCCTGCACAGTTCTATAAGGAAGGACTGATGACTAGGGAAGAATGGTACAAGCTTCGCCAAAATGTTTAAGTCTGGCTTTGTTAATATCGTAGGCAACCCGAATGTCGGGAAGTCAACGCTCATGAACCTTTTGGTTGGTGAGCGCATTTCTATTGCTACCTTCAAGGCACAGACCACTCGACATCGCATCATGGGCATCCTCAATACGCCCGAGATGCAGATATGTTTCAGCGACACCCCAGGCGTCTTGAAGCCCAACTACAAGTTGCAAGAGCAGATGCTTCAGTTCAGCGAGAGTGCCTTGCAGGATGCCGACGTCTTGCTCTACGTCACCGATATGGTGGAGACGCCCGACAAGAACAGCGATTTCCTCGATAAAGTCAAGAAGCAGAAGGCACCCATCCTTGTGCTCATCAACAAGATAGACCTTAGCGACCAGAAGGCTCTGACCGAGAAGGTCGAGCTTTGGCACGAGGCATTGCCCGAGGCAGAGATTATCCCCATCAGCGCATTGCACAAGTTCAATATTGATAACGTGCTGAAGCGCATACAGGAACTCCTGCCCGAGTCGCCCGCCTATTTCGACAAAGACCAGTGGACCGACAAACCTGCTCGCTTCTTCGTCACCGAAATCATCCGCGAAAAGATACTCCTCTATTATGATAAGGAAATACCTTATAGTGTGGAAGTTGTAGTCGAACAGTTCAAGGAGACGGACCGGAACATCCGCATCAGCGCGGTTATCTTCGTGGAAAGGGAGTCGCAGAAGGGCATCATCATCGGTCATCAAGGCGTCGCCTTGAAGCGCGTCTCGACCGAGGCACGCAAGAGCCTGGAGAAGTTCTTCGGCAAGAGCATCTTCCTCGAGGTCTTCGTCAAGGTCGATAAAGACTGGCGACAGAGCGACAGAGCCATGAAGGCATACGGATATAATTTGGACTGACAACAGACAATAGACAACAGACAACGAACAACAGACAACGGACAAATGACAAGCATCGCTATTTTCGTGTCCGGCAGCGGCACCAATTGTGAGAACCTGATACGCCATTTCGAGCATTCCGACGCGGTGAAATGTGCGTTGGTCGTCAGCAACAAGCCCGACGCCTATGCCTTGGTGCGAGCTGAGCGACTGGGCGTACCCACGGCTGTCATCACGAAAGCACAGCTTGCCAATCCCGATGAGACGCTGCCCTTACTCGAGAGCTACGGCATCGAGTTCATCGTGCTGGCAGGCTTCCTGCCGCTCATTCCAGCCTACCTCATCGAGGCCTTCCTCCGCAAGATAATAAACCTGCATCCAGCCCTGCTGCCCAAATTTGGCGGGAAGGGTATGTGGGGACACCATGTCCACGAAGCCGTTAAGGCTGCCGGCGAGACCGAGACAGGCATGACAGTTCATTACGTTACCCCCGTTTGCGACTCGGGCGAGATTATTGCACAGTTCCGCACAAGCCTCTCCCCTTCTGATAGCGTCGATGACATAGCAGAGAAAGAACATCAACTGGAGATGGAACACTTCCCCAAGGTCGTCGAAAAGGTAATCTCCGAATTGGAGAAATAGAGAAAAGAAGCAGAATAATAGAAGGAGCCGTTGAGGCTCCTTTTTTGTGAATAAAGTCCCAGCACTCTTTTGCCTGAAGAGGCGGTGACCTGAGCCCTTGCGGCATTCATTCTTCCTTTTCCCGTTATTTTTGCCTCTTTCTCTTGCAGGGTTCATTAGAAAAAAGTAAATTTGCGTGCGAGAAACTATAAACTAACACAAATATGAATCAGAAAATCTACACAAAATGCCTTAGACTACTGTTGTCTGTGGTCTGTTGTCTGTTGTCTGCCAACCTCTGGGCTGTGACGGAAATCAACGTCGAGACGGCCGGTACGCTGTCCTCCTTGCTTACGAGCACCGATAAGGAGCTGAAGGTGACGGGTGTCATCAATGGGTCGGACATTAAGTACATGCGTCAGCTCGTTGTGGCTGGTACGGTGACGAAGCTCGACTGGTCGGGCGTTCGCATCGTGGCTGGCGGCGAAGCCTATACAGGAAGCTTCGTGGCGAAAGCCGACGAGATAGGCGAGCAGATGTTCTACGAATGCTCGAAACTCGAATCGATCGTGCTGCCCCAAGGCATCACAGCTATCCAGACCAATGCGTTCGCCAGAACGGGACTGAAAGCCATCGACATCCCCAGCACGGTCAGGGTGCTTGGCGGCGATGCCTTCGCCTATTGCAGCGCGCTGGAGACGGTCGTCATCGGGCGTAAGGTAAGCCAGCTTTACCAAGGCGTCTTCTATAGTTCCAACGTCAAGACAGCCTACGTGAAGCCTGCCACGCCTCCCAGCACGCCAGCGTACCTCTTCTCTTCGAGCCCGAAGATTTATGTCTATAGCGAATCTTTAGCCGATTACAGGACGTCCAGTTGGAAGGACTATGGCACCATCTACGGCGGTTTGGAGAATACCTATCCAGTGGAACTTGACCCCAACGACGTTGCCAAGATGCTGTGCGGCGACTTCTTCGAGGATGCTGCCTGCACCCAGCTGAAGGCCGAATACCAGGCGATGAGCGACGAGGAACTGACGGCAGCCCTCACTGCTGTCGGCATGCCTGATTTTATGGTCAGCATTGCCATCAAGATTAAGAACCAGGCGTGGGCAAGCTATGAGCAGGACTTCCGCATCCACGACTACAAGCCCTATAGCGACGCCAACTACTGGAACGACAAGATGATGAGCAGCGGCGGCTCCTATATGGGCAACCCGACAGGCATCTATGCCCAGAACGATGGCGACGAAATCTATGTCTTCGTAGATGATGATGTGCCGAGCGATGCAACGCTCTACTTCGCTGGCTGTGTGGAGAACCAGCTCGTAACGAATGCCAAGACGGGAATCAAACTGACGAAAGGCCTCAATATCATCGACGGCACGAAGAATGCCCTCTACTATGTTGTCTATGTGGCCGACACGAAGAGCATGACCAAGACCCTCAGCGAGTGGCCCGACATCAAGATACATATCGAGGGCGGCAAGGTGAATGGCTACTACGACATCAGCCGTCATAGCGATGCCGAGTACAAAGCCCTCCGCAATGCTTCGACGCTCGGTCGCTTCACTGTTCGCGGAGAACATTCCCTCATTCACCTCAAGACAGCTTCTTTCAAGACCGTCTTCCCCAACACTGTTGACAAGAGTATCTGCTGGTACGATAGCGTCGCTGTGTGGGAGAAGGATTTGATGGGCATGACGGAGGCTGTGGCTACTGGAAAGAAGGCGGGCTACCCGTGGTATCTGACGGGTGGCGAAGCGATCTATCCCCTCTATTACAACAACCCGAATTTCGCAATTGAAGGCGAACCTGAAGATGCCGGCTATGCCAACTCGAGCGGCTACCGCGTGTCGTACAACGGCATCGACTGCATCAAGAACTGCCTCAATGCTCTGAACCCCAACATGGACGACTGGTGCGCAGGTCATGAATGCGGCCATAACAACCAGAGAGCTATCAACGTGGAAGGTTGCACCGAGGCGTCGAACAATGTCTTCTCGAACCTCGTTCGCTACCTTGATGGTCTCAATGCATCGGGCGGCTCGACGTTGGCTACCGTCATGGACGAATATGCGCGTCGCGTGCCGTTCTATTTTAGAGACGTGAACAGTAGGCTTCGCATGTACTGGAACTTCTATCTCTATTATCACCTTGGGCAGAAGAACACATCCTTCTATCCGGAACTCTTCAAGGCGCTTCGCAAAGACCCATTGGTTCTGTATAATAGCAGCAACAACAATAACGGAGGCTTGAAGTTCGTGCGCAAGGTTTGCGAAGTGGCTCAGGAGGACCTGACCGATTTCTTCGATATCTGGGGTTTCTTCGAACCCATTAAGGTTGGTTCCAAGATTGAGGACTACGGCGTACATCCTATTGCCGTGACAAAGACCAACATTAATGCCACGAAGGCCAACATCGCAAAATACGAGAAGAAGAACCGCGAGATTATCTTCGTTGAAGACCGTGCCGACTTTGTCCCCTCGACAGGTTTCCTCACGCCGGTAGGTCAGCAGAGGAATGGTTCTAACCAAGTCGGTCAATGTGGCGAGTTGGGGCAGTTCTGGGATTATTGGGCAGAGAATTACCAGCCATCGGAATATGGATATCTGTGGGCTGATAGTCTCTATGCTTTCGAGGGCAGCGGAGGCTTGGGCTTCCTTATGCTTGATGCCGACGACAATGTTAAGTTTGCCGCCAATGCCAAGAATATTTGCATCCCGACGAACGTGGGAAGACCAGAGAAGGACTTTACGATTTATTCTCTTGATTCTGATGGTGCCCTGCACGAGGTTACGAAGATAGGCGGTGCTACTGAACTCGTCAATGTTCCGCTTGCAGGAAGACTGGAAACAACGCTGACGAACAATAAGGTTATCAAACTTGTTGTCACCGGAAAGATTAACGGAAAGGACATCAAGTACATGCGTCAGCTCATCAACGAGGGCAACCTCCTGAACATTGACCTTACGGATGCCAGGGTTGTTGCGGGTGGCGGATACTATTACCAGACCTATGGAACCTCCACGAACAATATGGGTAACTATTGCTTCCACGACTTCAAGAAGCCCATCTCCATCAAATTGCCCGAAACGATTACCACAATTGGTTCGAATGCTTTCTCTGGGTCTAGTATCAAGAAGATAATAATCCCCGATAAGGTTACTTCGATTGGTGGCGATGCCTTTGCTTACTGCAATCATTTGGATGTTGTGCTTATCGGTAAGGGCGTCAGGACGATGGACCAAGGTGTGTTCTATAGCACATCCGCCAAGGAAGTCTATATCAAGGCGACCACACCGCCAAATCTGACGGGCGTTACAGATTATCTGTTCTCTGGAAAGGATCGCCTCATCCATGTTTACGAGAGTTCCCTCACCGCTTACAAAAACAAAGGTTGGGACAAATACGGCACCCTCGTGGGCGACCTTACAGATGATATGGCTGATGGCATAGAGGCTATTGAAGCAGACCAAGACGTGAACGATGCTCAAACCTCTGTGTTCAGAGATGCTACCTACGACCTGATGGGCCGCAGAGTAAGTGAACTGAAGCCGGGCACCATTTATATCAGGAACGGCAAAAAGTTCATGATGACGAAGTAAACGAGTGACGTTTGGAAACGAGGCACGCCAAGTTGCTCAACTTGACGTGCCATCTTTACCAATTCGACGTGCCATGTTTGCCAACGCGGCAGGCCGCGTTTTCAAGTTAAACAAACTGTATGAAAATGAGAGACATAGGATTCCGAGGAATGTTCCGTGCGACGATGGTCGGTTTGGCGTGCTTCTTTGCGTCGAACGCCTGGGCGGAAGACACGATTCATGTAGCGACGGCTGGAACTCTTTCGTCCTTGTTCGAGACAACTGCTAGGCAGCTAAGGATAACGGGTCTCATCAACGGCACCGACATCAAGTTCCTCCGCGAAAAGATAGGTGCGGGAAAGGTGACGAGGCTCGACCTTTCCGATGTTCGCATCGTGAGCGGCGGCGAGGCTTATTTCAGTTCACATCACACAGCAAACAATGTCATCGGCGACTCGATGTTCTATAGCTGTTCCAAACTCACTGGCGTAACTCTGCCCACCACAGTCACCGACATCCGCAAGTCAGCCTTCCAGCTGTCGGGTATCACCAAGGCAGAAGTCCCCGACGGCGTCACTCACTTGGGCGGCGCGGCGTTTGCCAATTGCAGTTCCCTCAAGACGATTGTCATCGGCAAGAAGGTCTCCAGACTCGACCAGGCTGTCTTCTACAACTCGTCCGCCATCACGACTGTCTCTGTGAAGCCCAAGACACCGCCTTCGCTCGATGCCTACATGTTCACGGCCAGGCCGACGATTCGTGTCTATTCCAGTGTCCTCGAAGACTACAAGGCATCGAGCTGGAGCCAGTATGGCAGCATTGTCGGCAAGTTGGAGAACTATTATCCAGAGGAGTCGGACTATAGCGATATCGTCAACGAGCAGGCTGGTAACTTCTTCGAGGACGTTGCCTGCACTCAGTTGAAAACCGAGTTCCAGTCGATGAGCGATGAGCAGTTGACGCAGAGCCTCGTCGAAGCGGGTATGCCGGAGTATATGGTGAACATTGCCCTCAAGCTGAAGAACGAAGATTGGGCAGCCTACGAGAAGGACTTTCGCATCCACGCCTACAAGCCCTACAGCGATGCTGGCTACTGGAACAGTAAGTTGAGGACTACCGGAGGCTCCTTCATGGGCAATCCGACCGGCATTTACACAGCAGACAGCGACCCCTTGTACGTCTTCGTGGACAGCGACATCCCCTCGGATGCTACGCTATACATAGCCGGTTGTGCAGGCAACGACCTCGTCACATCTGCCAAGCAGGGCAAGATGCTCAAGAAGGGACTGAACGTTGTGGACGGCAAAACAAATGCCCTCTTCTATATTATCTATACAGCCGACACGAAGGCGATGACCAAAACCCTCGGTGAGTGGCCCGACATAAAGATTCACATCGAGGGAGGCATCGTGAATGGTTACTACGATGTGGCACGCAAGAGCAACGCAGACTACAAGGCCATCCTCTCCAAAGCCACGCACGAACGGTTCACCGTCAAGGGCGGGCAGGCGCTCTTCAACTTCAAGACGAGCACATACAGAAGCGTTTGGCCGACAGCCATCGACAAGAGCATCTGCTGGTACGACAGCGTGACTGTCTGGGAGAAGGAGTTGGCAGGCATCAGCGAGTCAGTGGCTTCGGGCAAACGTGCCGGCGCTCCCTACTACCTGACGGGGGGCGAGTCGTACTTCCCGCTATATTACAACAATCCGAACTTCGCTATAGAAGGGGAGGAGACCGATGGCGGATTTGCCAACTCGGCATCCTTCCGGACGATGTATAACACGATGGGTTGCGTCGAAAGCTCCTTTAACGTGGGCAAGCCAGCGACCTTCGACGACTGGTGCTGCGCACATGAAAGTGGGCACAACAACCAGGGACCAATCACCGTGGAAGGCGGAACCGAGGTCTCCAATAACCTTTTCTCGAACTACGTACGCTTCCACACGGGTCTCATCACCTCGAGTGGCTCACCGCTTTCCACTATTATGGACGAATACGCACGCCACGAACCTTTCTTCACTCGCCCGCTCGACAGCCAGATGCGCATGTATTGGCAACTCTACCTATACTATCATCTGGCACAGCGGAACACGTCGTTCTATCCGACGCTCTTCAACGCTCTGCGCAACGACCCGTTGACGCCGTATGGCTCCAACACGGGCTGCCTGAAGTTTGTCCGCAAAGTGTGTGAGATTGCAGGGGAGGACCTGACCGATTTCTTCCGCATATGGGGCTTCTTCGAGCCGCTCACGAACTATACCGTCAATGATTACGGCGCTCATTCGATGACGGTGACGCAGTCCGACATCAACAAGACATTGGCAGAGATAGCCAAGTATCCCGTCAAGAATCGCGAGATAATCTTCATCGAGGACCGCGTGGACTATGTGCCTACGACTGACTTCCTCACCACTGCCGGGCAGCATCGTCGCGAGTCGGAACAGGTCGGGCAGTGTGGCGACGTAGGCCAGTTCACCGACTATATGCCGGGTGCTTGCTCCGCCTCGGAGTATTCCTATCTGCAGGCCGACTCGCTCTATGCCCTCGATGGCGAAGGCGGTTTGGGCTTCGTGGCACTTGATAGGAACGACGACCTCAGGTTTGTTGCCAACTCGAAGGCTTTCTGTATTCCCAGAAGTGCTGGTACAGGCCTCACCCTCTACTCGTTCGATGCCGACGGGTCGCTGCACAAAATTACCCGTGCCGGCAGTGGCGCGGCGTATGTTGAAATGCCGAAAGCCGGCGTCTTGGCGGATTCCCTCTCGCCTTCAGTTATAAAGGCGACCATAAGCGGCAGGATTAACGCAAAGGATATAAAGTGTTTGCGCCAACTCATCAGCGAGGGGAACCTCCAGTCGATCGACCTTGCGAGTGCCAAAATCGTCAGTGGCGGCGGCTACTACTATTCGAGTTATGCGACCGCCCTCAATGTGATGGGAGACTATGCCTTCGACAGCTTCAAGAAACTCGTTTCGATGCGTTTGCCGCTGACGATAACCAAGATAGGGGCCAGAGCCTTCCGCTTCTCCGGACTCAAGATGATAGAGATTCCCGATGCCGTCACGACGATTGGCCTCGAAGCCTTTGGCGGCAGCGACAGACTTACGACTGTCATCATCGGCAAGAAGGTCAACTCTTTGAGCCAGGGCGTCTTCTACAACTCGCCCGTCAAGAATGTCTATGTCAAAGCACTCACGCCGCCGACCCTCTCGGACTACATCTTCAACAGCAATCCCACGATTCATGTCTATGCCAGTACGCTTTCGAAGTATCAGGCATCGAAGTGGGCAACCTTTGGCACCATCGTGGGCGACCTCACGGACGAGATAATCGATGGCATCGAGGCTGTCCAGGAAGAGGAAATGTTCAATGTTCAATGTTCAATGATCAATGATACATTCGACCTCACAGGCCGTCGCGTCACCGACCTCAAGCCAGGCCACATCTACATCCGTGGCGGCAAGAAGTTCATCCTTCCCTGACTCTCCCGTATAGACAGAAGGCATCTTTGCCCGTTTCCTAACGTGTTATACCACTGAGGGGAAATAATATTTTCTGTGCTTTATGGCAGTTTTTTCTGTTTTTATTATTCAAATTCCAATTTATAATCGTAACTTTGTGGCACAGATAAGTACAAACTAAACCACCCAAAGCATTCTGTTATGGCAAGAACATTTACCTTCAGCACATGCAAGCACATGTTGCTTCTTGTTGCCCTTTGGCTTTTGCCCCTCGCAGCACAGGCCGCTGTTTTCCAGTATGGGTCCCTCTTCTACGAAACGTCTTCCGACGGAACGGCAAAAGTAGTGGCCAATCCTAATGGCTCGAAGTATTCCGGAAACATCAGTATTCTCAGTAGCCTGTTTATTCTCATTCTGGATCTGAATGTAAACTTCTTTTCTATAGATTGGAATCTCCTTTGGTGCTGCGATTCCAAGCTTGATCTGGTCACCCCTGATATCCAGAACTGTAATCTCAATATTGTTGT